>CAYZBB010000006.1:0-102605 GCA_964476495.1 uncultured Actinomycetes bacterium
CTTCATCAAGGCCGAGATCGTCAGGTTCGACGACCTGGTCCGGCTGGGCGGCATGCAGCAGGCCAAGGCGGCCGGCAAGGTGCGCCTGGAGGGCAAGGACTACGTGATGGCTGACGGCGACGTGGTGGAGTTCAGGTTCAACGTCTAGCGTTTTGACGTACAGCGTTTCGCCAGGTGCGGCCCCGCGGAGTCGCTCGACGACCTGCGGGTGCCCGCGGGAAACCGGCTCGGAGCTTTGAAGGGGCGATCGGGCTGGACAACACAGCATTCGTCTGGACCGACGCTGGACCGGAGGAGGTGGAGATCGTTGACTACCACTGACAGGATCGAGCCGATTCACCCGGGCGAGGTCCTCATGGAGGTGACGATGACGCCGACGCGGGGGCGCAGGCCGGATCCGATCACGCCCTCGATCGTCCGCCGGTGGTCGAGTTAGCCTACGCGATGACCTATCTCGAGCGCGCCCGTCTCTTCATGACGCATCTCGCGGCCACGGGACGGGGAATGGTCTACATGATCGGTTAGCGGTCCGGCAGGTCATCGATCAGACCGGGGTACTGGCGAGGAACTGGTCGTCGTAGAGGTGATCGAGTTCGGTGGCGGGATCCGGTGGAGTCCAGGTTCAACGCCTGATCCTTTGGGTGGACGCACCGAGGTACCTGCATCGTGCGTGATGCAGGTACGATGCACCCATGCGCACCACCGTGGACCTTCCGCCTGCCGTGCATCGGCGTGCACTCGAGATTGCCGAGCGCACGGGACGGTCGCTGTCGGCCGTGATTGCCGAACTGACCGTCCGCGGCCTGGGCCAGCTGGATCTGCCGGTCGTGATCGCGACCGACGAACGGTCCGGATTCCCGGTGATCAATGTGGGTCGTCGGGTGACGTCCGAGCAGGTCGCTGCCGCGCTGGACGAGGAATGACGACCTACCTCCTGGACGCCAATGTACTGATCGCGCTCACGATAGCCGAGCACGAGCATCATGCGCGAGCATCGGTCTGGGCAGGCGGAATCGAGCGCTTCGCCGTCTGCCCGGTGGTGGAGGGCGCCTTGGTTCGGTTCCTGATCCGGATCGGGGAGAGTGCCCGAGTGGCGCAGGACCTGCTTCGGGCGGTGCACGAGCTACCGGGCTGCGAGTTCTGGCCTGACTCATTGTCTTACGTCACAACGAATCTCGGTCACATTCGCGGGCATCGGCAGGTGACTGATGCGTATCTCGCGAGCCTGGCTGCAGGTCGACCTGACTCCGCGCTGGCGACCCTCGACGAGGGTCTTTCCCGGTCACGGCCGGACCGAACGGTGCTCATTCCGACCATCGGTTGATGCCGTCGTGGCGAGGGCCGCGTCCGTACCGCATCTCGGGAGGCCTTGAGCCGGTTGGTGCATCGGTCAGGGAGACTGATCCGGTGAACGGTGACGGGAACGGCTGGACGAACTGCGGACTCGGCCATCGGCATTGGGGCCGGCACGGCGCCGCCGGTCTGCTGCTCGTCAGGACGATCGATGGTCACCGCGAGGTGCTGCTGCAGCACCGTGCCGCGTGGACCAGCGACGGCGACACATGGGGCATCCCCGGCGGCGCCCGGGACAGCCATGAGACCCCGGTGCAGGCGGCGTTGCGGGAGGCGGCCGAGGAGGCCGGGATCGTCGCCGACGACGTCGAGGTCGTGGGCCTGTGGCACGACGACCATGACGGTTGGGAGTACGTCACGGTCGTCGCCGCCGCGCTCACCGACATGGTGCTAGAGGCCAACGCGGAAAGTGCAGAGCTGCGCTGGGTTCCGCTCGATGCGGTCGAGAACCTGCACCTGCATCCGGGTTTCGCCCGCTCTTGGCCCCACGTGCGGAGCACCTACCTGTCTTGAAACGTCCAGTGGCGCACCACCGGCGAAAGTCAGCCGGCGATGCGCCACTCGGGCATTGTCGGTCAGCTCGGGGACGGACGCCCGTCGTGCTCCAGCCCAGCCGGGATGTCCTCGGCGGCGTTCGGCCCGCCGACGGCGATCAGGGCAGCCTCCCGCTGCTCGAATTCGCGATGCAGCGCGTCGGCGGACTCGGCCGCCTTGTCCTTGACGTACTGGTGCACCGAGTATCCGACGGCGGCCACCCAGACCGCGATGATCGGCCCGTAGAACAGCCACTGCACCGTCGAGGACGCCTCGATCCAGTCGCTGCGCAGCAGGCTGCGGGTGTTGGTCAGGATGATCATGCCGCCGACCAGCGAACCGAGCAGCCGCGGCGGCACATGCCGAACCAGATATGCGGCCACCGGCGCGGCAGCCACGCCACCGAGCAGGATCGCTGCCGCCCAGGTCCAGTCGATCCCCTGCGAGCCCAGGCTGAACAGGAAGCCGAGGCTGGCGGCCAGCGCGACGAGGAACTCGCTGGTATCGATGGAGCCGATCACCTTGCGCGGCTCGATCCGGCCGCTGGCCAGGAGCGCCGGAGTGCCGACCGGTCCCCAGCCGCCACCGCCGGTGGCGTCGACGAATCCGGCGAACAGGCCCAGCGGACCAAGGAACCGTTTGCGCAGCGGCTTACCGAGATTTCCCTTCGGCAGGCCGAAGGTGGTGAACCGGACCAGGATGTACAGACCCAAGGTGAGCAGGATGATGGCCATCACCGGCGCCGCGATCTCGGTGGAGATGTTGGAAAGCACGGTCGCACCGACAAAGGCGCCGATGGCACCGGGGACGCCGATCTTGGCAACGACCTTCCAGTCGACGTTGCCGAACTTCCAGTGGGAGAAGCCCGAAACCAGGGTGGTGCCGATCTCGGCGAGGTGGACGGTGGCGGATGCGGCCGCCGGGTTGGTGCCGATGGCCAGCAGCAGGGTGGTCGTGGTGACACCGTAGGCCATGCCGAGGCTGCCGTCGACGAGTTGTGCGACGAATCCGACCAGAGCGATCAACAAAAGGGTGGGCATTGTGAACTCCAGGAAATGCGGGGCTGAACGATGATGGGCCCGCGGTTCGAGGAGTCTGTCGGCACGTGGCGTCCAGCATCCGAACGGAACGGCGGGGGCGCTCCAGGAATGGGGATGTGGCGGCGACGTTGCCGCGGGGCGTCAGCGACCCGGACAGGCAGCAGCGGTGACGCGCAGGAGGTCGACAGCCCGGCGGCTGACGAGTCGGAGGCGCGCAGTCATGCGGAGCTTTCTACCAGGTTGGTGCTGCGATGGAAAGCCCGCGCGGTCAATCAGGAGCGGTCGAGCTTGGCCACGGTGAGCAGTACGACGGAATCCTCGAGCGCCGCCAGCGCGTGCCGGGACGGGGGAACCAGCAGCAGATCGCCCTGCCGCCCCTCCCACTGGTGCCCGTCCGCGGCCAGCCGCACCCGCCCGCTGATCACCTGAATGGTTGCCTCGCCGGGGTTCTCGTGCTCGGACAGGGTGGAGCCGGCAGTCAGCGCGATCACCGTCTGGCGCAGCACACGCTCGTGTCCGCCCCACACCGTCCTGGCGCTGCGGCCACTGCTGGACGCGCCTGCCCGGTCGAGTTGGTCGCGTGCCAGGGCCTGCAACGACAGCTTCTGCATGGGTCCAGTGTGACCGCCGACGCCGGGATGCGCCCCTCGGCGACGATCGCCGATGTCCGCCCGGCCGGACACGACCGGCAGGTCCGGCGTCCACCGGAGCGGGCTGTGGTCCACTGACCGGATGTCCGCGCCACCGGGGGTCCCATGGGGGCGAGTCGCCGTCATCGGTGACGTCGGCGGCCAGCGGGACGCGCTGGCCGACCAGTTGCTCGCATTGGGGGCCGAACCGGACACGCTCAGGCTGCCCGACGACCTGACGGTGGTGCAGGTGGGGGACCTGATGCACCGCGGGCCCGATTCATCCGGCGTGATCGCGCTGGTCGACCGGGCCATGACCGAGCAGCCATGTCGGTGGGTGCAGCTGACCGGCAACCACGAGGCCCTCTACCTGGGGCTACCCCAGTTCCACTGGCCCGAGCGGCTCTCCGCCGCCGACCGGGAGACCATCAATCGCTGGTGGGCGACACAGCGTCTCCGGATTGCGGCGGCGATCGAGGTCGACGGAGGCGAGGCCCAGTACCTGGTCACCCACGCCGGCCTGACCCAGGGATTCTGGCGGCACTTCCTGGGCATGCCGGGCAGCGGTGCGGGCGCGGCCCGTGCGCTGAACCGGCTGATCGGTAGCCTGCACGAGAAATGGCTGTTCCGGCCGGGAGTCATGGTCACCACATCGATCGACCTGTCCGCCGGACCGATGTGGGCGTCCGCGCCCGACGAACTGATCCCGTCCTGGCGAGAGACGGCCCTGCAGATGCCGTTCCACCAGGTGCACGGGCACAGCGGGCTGGTCGACTGGGCCACCGGCCGGCATCTCGGCCTGCCCGACCGGGTGGGTCCATTCGCCGAGGACCCCGTCCTTCGGCACACCACCGTGATGATCGGCGATCGACGCATCGTCGGCATCGACCCGGGCCACGGGCGCCGGCGGGCGCCGACCTGGGGTCCGCTGGTGCTGGCACGGGCCAGGATGGTCACGCGCTGATGGCCCCGACCGGGCGCCATGGGCGCTCGGTCGGGGCCGATGCTGCGGATCGTCGGTCGGGTCAGCCGACAGTGGTCAGCTCCCGCTCGGTGCCGGCCGGGTCCTTGCTGTTGCGGCGGGCGCCCAGCGTGCGGCCCCGGGTCCAGATGATCTGCGCCTGGAAGGCGACCATCAACGCGATCATCAGCATGATCTCGCCGAACCCGCCGCCGTCGCTCAGGCCCATGAAGTAGGCGACGGTGCCCATCGCGAACTTGGTCAGCACGAGCAGCAGGAACAGACAGATGGTCAGCGCGGTGCCCTGGCTGTAGACCTTGCCACCCTCGGCCCAGACGCGGGTGTAGCGTCCGCGGATCAGGCCCACGACGGTGCTCATCAGCAGGCCGACGATCAGGAAGCCGATCTCGAACGGCTGATCCGGCAGGCTCAGTCCGCCGAACACCAGGCCGACGAGGCCGTAGATGACGGCGAGCTTGAACCGCCCGTCGCCGACCACCTCGTGCCGCTTGGTCTGCATGTAGATCGCGTAGCCCATCATCGCGACGAGGATCAGGATCTCGTAGATGCTCATGGTGTCGGCCCCTCGGGAGTGTCTGCGTACTTCGTGTTGGCAATGAACTTATTGGCGGGCCGGGAATCAGACATCCGTCATGTGGCGGAGATCTGCGGGTGCCGGGCGGACAGGTGCCGACGATCCGCCGGGCGCGACGCGCGGCGCCGCGCGGCCGGGACGCCTACTCTTGACAGCTACCTGCGACGCCGCGGGCCACGCGGTCGCCAGACCCTCGAGGGAGCGCCGTCATGTCCGCACTGGTCGTCGGGGTGCCGGCCGAGATCAAGGACAACGAGAACCGGGTGGCCATGCAGCCGGACGGGGTCTACGAGCTCGCCCACCTTGGCCACACCGTCCTCGTGCAGGCCGGCGCCGGCCTGGGTTCCCGATTCGCCGACGCCGATTTCGCCGACGCCGGGGCCACGATCGTCCCCACCGCCGACGAGGTGTTCGCCGGTGCCGATCTGATCGTCAAGGTCAAGGAACCGATCCCGGCCGAGTACCACCGGTTCCGGGAAGGCCAGCAGCTATTCACCTACCTCCACCTGGCAGCCGACCGTCGGCTCACCGAGTTCCTGCTGGACCGCAGGATCGACGCGATCGCGTACGAGACCGTGCAGATGCCGGACGGCCGGCTGCCGCTGCTCGCGCCGATGAGCGAGGTGGCCGGGCGACTCGCGGTCCAGGCGGCCGCCCACCATCTGGAGAGTCCGGCCGGCGGCGCGGGCATCCTGATCGGCGGCGTACCCGGGACCCCGGCGGCGCGGGTGACGATCATCGGCGGCGGGGTCGCCGGCACCGAGGCGACCAAGATCGCGATAGGCATGCGCGGAATCGTCCGAGTCTTCGACACCAATCCCGGCCGCCTGGCCTATCTTTCGGACATCTTCGGCGGCCGGGTCGATCTGGTGACGCCGAACCGGGCCCGGATGGCCGCCTACATCGCCGAATCGGACGTGCTGATCGGCGCCGTCCTGGTGCCCGGCGCCAAGGCTCCCAAGCTGGTGTCCCGGCAGATGATCGCCAGCATGCGGCCGGGTAGCGTCGCGGTGGACATCGCGATCGACCAGGGCGGCTGCTTCGAGACCAGCCGACCGACCACCCACTCCGATCCGACCTATGTCGAAGAGGGTGTCGTCCATTACTGCGTGGCCAACATCCCCGGTGCCGTCGCGCGTACGTCGACCCTGGCACTGACGTCGTCCACGTTGCCCTACCTGGTCAAGGTCGCCGAGCTCGGCGTGGCCGGGGCCGTGGCCGTGGATCCTGCCCTGGGCCGAGGGCTGAGCACGCTGCGCGGTGTGCTGACCAACGCGCCGGTCGCGGCCGCGCATGGCCTGCCCTACACCGACCCGGTGGGCCTGGATCCGTCACCCGACGGGGGTTGATCGAGGGTTGACAACCTCGCGCACGGTGACGAGAGTCAGCGTCGTGCCGGGTGACCACCGAACGCTGAGCGATCCTCGCCGCGTCCTGGTGCGGCGGCGTGCGGTCGACCACATGCGGGTCTGCACCGCCCTGTGTCTCTGACGTCTCTCGCTCAGCGCTGCTTGCCCATTCTGTCCTGCGGTCACTCCGCCCGGGGCGACCCGCCTCGCTTGCTCGATTCGTTTCCTGAAAGCCACCGAAGGGCCTTTCATGTCCGTCACGGACGAACTGCTCGAGAACTCCCGGCGCTATGCCGACGGCTTCGACAAGGGTGACCTGCCGCTGCCGCCCGGGCGCCACGTGGCCGTGCTTGCCTGCATGGACGCCCGGCTCAACGTCTACGGCCTCCTCGGCCTGACCGAGGGCGACGCGCACGTCATCCGCAACGCCGGTGGCGTGGTCACCCAGGACGAGCTTCGTTCGCTGGCCATCAGCCAGCGGCTGCTCGGCACCAGGGAGATCATCCTCATCCACCACACCGACTGCGGCATGCTCACCTTCACCGATGACCAGTTCCGCCAGGACATCGAGAAGGAAACCGGGGTGAAGCCGGCCTGGGCTGCCGAGGCGTTCACCGATCTGGATCAGGACGTGCGGCAGAACATCGGCCGGATCCTCGCGGACACCGCGATTCCGGTCAAGGATTCGGTTCGCGGCTTCGTCTACGACGTCAAGGACGGCTCGTTGCGCGAGGTCGCCTGATCTGCGACGCCGGAGTGAGCCTGCTCACCCCGGGAAGTGCGCCCCTCGCTCCGGTGTTGTACCAGCGGGCGGCTCCTACGAAAGGCATTGATTCATGGCGACTTCGGCCGCACACATATTCCGGTTCCCGAACCCGGTGAACGAGAAGGTGGCCCGTACGGTCGCCGGGCTGGTGGTCCTGCTGACGGCGGCCACGCTGGTGTTCCGCACGCCGTGGCTGCTGGGGCTGCTTGCGGTCGGCTTCTGGCTCAGAGTGCTGTTCGGACCGCGGGTCTCGCCCTTCGCGCTGCTGGCCAGCCGGATCATTGCGCCGCGATTGGGATCGCCCAAGCTGGTCCCAGGCCCGCCCAAGCGGTTCGCGCAGGGCATCGGCGCGGCGCTGTCGACGTCGGCGGTGGTGGCCTACTACCTTGGCGCGCCGACACTCTCGTGGGTGCTGGTCGCGATGATCACCGTCGCCGCGGTCCTGGAGTCGGTGTTCGCGATCTGCCTGGGCTGCCTGATCTTCGGGTGGCTGCAGCGGCTCGGTGTCATCCCGGCATCGGTGTGCGAGGCGTGCAACGACATCGGCCTGCGATCGGTTGCCCAGGAGGCGTCCGCCGCGTCCTGACCCTGCGGGCGAGGGTGTCGCGCCGGCACCCGACCAGCATCGTCTCCCAGCCGTCGGACGGGACCACGTCCGATCCGGAGGCGGCGAAGGTAGCAACCGGGCCGACCAGTCCGCGACGGGCCACCAGGTGCTGATGGTGCGGGCCGGTCAGCGAGGCCCACACGACGTGGTCAGGACCGCCTCGCCCCACGGTCGGGTCGGGCACGGTCAGCTCGGGCGCAGGTGTCACGATGCCACGAGCCGGTCGACCGGCAGTCGCCAGGCCCGCGGCTTCGGAGTGCCCAGCCCGAGGTGGTCGCGCAGCGTGGTTCCGGCGTACTCGGTGCGGAAGACCCCGCGCTCCTGCAGGATCGGCACCACCCGGTCGGCGAAGTCGGCCAGCCCGTCCGGGGTGATGTGTGGCACCAGGATGAACCCGTCGCTGGCGTCGGCCTGCACGTACCGGTCGATGTCGTCGGCGACAGTGTCCGGCGTGCCGACGAACGTCTGCCTGGCGGTCACCTCGATCACCACCTCACGCAGCGAGAGTCCCTTGGCTGCCGCGAGTTCCCGCCATTGCCGGGAGACCGCCAGCGGATCGCGGAAGTGCCGGACCGAGGCCCGTCCGCGGGAGACGGTGTGCTCGCCGGGCACCGGGTCGAATTCGGGCAACGGGCCCTCCGGGTCGAGGTCGGAAAGGTCACGGTTCCACAATTGTTCGGCGAACTTGATCGCGGTGGCCCCGCTGACCTGCTGGCGGCGCACGTGCGCGGCGAGTTCGGCAGCCTCCTGCGCCGTGTCGCCCAGGATGAAGGTGGCCGCGGGCAGCACCAGCAGATCCTCCGGGCGGCGACCGTACCTGGCCAGCCGGCCCTTCACGTCCGCGTAGAAGGCCTGCCCCGCCTCCAGCGTGCCGTGCATAGAGAAGATCGCGTCCGCCGACGCGGCGGCGAACTCGCGGCCGGCGTCGGAATCGCCGGCCTGGAAGATGACCGGCCGGCCCTGCGGGCTGGTGGGCACGTTGAACTGGCCCTCGATGTCGAAGTGGCCGTCCCGCACCGCGAACCCGCCGGGCACCCCGGTCGCATCGAGTCCGGCCAGGAAGGTGCCTGCCGCCTTGTCCGGCTCGACGCGGACACCGTCCCAGGAGTCGAACAACGTGATCGCCGCGTCCAGGAACGACTGGGCGCGCTCGTACCGCTGCTCCTGCGGCATGAACCCGCCGCGGCGAAAGTTCTCGCCGGTGAACGCATCCCACGAGGTGACCACGTTCCATGCGGCTCGTCCGCCGGACAGGTGGTCCAGGGTGGCGAATTGCCGGGCCACCTCGTACGGTTCGTTGAACGTGGAGTTGATGGTGCCGGTCAGGCCCAGCCGGTCGGTCACACCGGCCAGTGCGGCCAGCACGGTGAACGTGTCGGGCCGCCCGACCACGTCCAGGTCGTAGATCTTCCCGCCCTGCTCGCGCAGCCGTAAACCCTCGGCCAGGAAAAGGAAGTCGAACCTGGCCCGTTCGGCGATCTGCGCGAACCGCACGAACGAATCGAACTCGATGTGGCTGCCCGATCGTGGGTCGCTCCACACGGTGGTGTTGTTCACGCCGGGGAAGTGGGCGGCCAGGTGGATCTGCTTGCGCCGTCGTTCGTTGCTCATGTCGGGACTCCCTCGGTGGCGTAGCGGTTCTCGGGGCGGACCAGGCCAAGCAGCCCGCGCAGAGTGTTTGCCTCGTACACGCGGCGCAGCAGCTTCCTGGCCTGCAGCTCGGGCACCAGGCCATCGACGATGAGATCCAGGTCGTCGAGCAAGACGCCCGGTCGGAGCCGGAAGCCGGTCAGGCCGGCGCGCTGCCATTGCGTGAGCACGTCGGCCAGCGCTGCGACCGAGCCGGTGAACACGTGCGCGTCAGACCTGAACGCGGTGCCGTCGACGGCGTCCAACCGGGCCTTGCGGTCGGCGCCGGACTCCCCGGGACGGTCCAGGAAGGTCACGATGTCGCCGAACACGTGGGCCGGCGCACCGGCCCGCCGCACGGCGTCGAGCAGCGCGGAGGCGCCGTCCCGGTCGAACGGCGTGACGAACACGAGGTCGGCATGGCCGGCGGCGAACTCGATCGGCCGATCCCGCAGCGCGGGCGCCCGGTGTGCGAGCACGGCCACGACCGGCTGACCCTGGGGTGGCCGCGGAGTGATCGACGGTCCCTTCACCGAGAAGAAGCGACCCTGGAAGTCGATGTAGTGCAGCCGGTTCCGGTCGATGAACCGTCCGGTGGCGGCGTCCCGGATCTCCGCGCCGTCCTCCCAGCTGTCCCAGAGCCGACGGACGACCTCCAGGTAGTCGGCCGCCTCATCGAAGAGTTCGCCGATCAGCTCGGCCACCTCGATGCTCGGCGGTCCGGTCGGGTCGAACTCCGGAATGTACCGGCGGCCGACATGGTCGCCGTCGGCCGCCCGCGCCGAGATCTGCGCCCGCAGCCCGGCCCGGCCATGGCTGACGTAGTCCAGGGTGGCGATCGCCTTGGACAGGTGGAACGGTTCGGTGTGGGTGACCGACGCGGTGGGCAGGAGGCCGAGGTGCCGGGTGGCCGGCGCGATCCGGGCGGCGATCTGTACAGCGTCCAGCCGGCCCCGGACCTGGTCGAAGCGCGCGTCGGGGCCACGGAAGTCCGTGGATTGCAGGCCGAACGAGTCCTCGACGGTGATCAGGTCGACCAGCCCGCGCTCGGCGGTGCGGGCCAGGTCGACCCAGTAGCCGGCGGTGAACAGATCCTCCGGACGGGCGTTCGGCTCCCGCCACGCGGCCGGATGCCACCCGGCCCCGTCCAGGGCGATGGCCAGATGCAGGTGGGTCACGAAATCGGGCCTTTCAGCTCAGGTCAGGTCAGGGTCGGGTGAGGGCCGACACGCGCAGGGCGGCGGCGGTTGCCGCGATGACGGCCGCATGGCTGTCGGCGTATTCCCGGACGACCGCGGCAAGCTCGGGCAGGTCCGATTCCTCGAGCAACAGGCTCCGGACCGGTAGGGCCGCGCCGAGTTCGCTCAGCACCGGCCGAAGCTGCAGGTCGGCCAGGTGCCGGTGGGCCGGTCCGCCGGCCACGGTCAGCGGCAGCGCCACGGTGCCGGCGAGCGAGCCGGCCGGGAGCGTGTCAAGGAACAGCTTGAGCAGACCGGTGTAGCTCGCCTTGTAGGTCGGCGTGGCGAGCACGAGAATACCGGCCGATCGGACGTTCTCGGACGCCGCGGCGGCGGAGGGGGACAGCCGCCAGGGGACCAGCAGGCCGTCGGCCAATCCCGCCAGATCGATCGGCGGGGCGACCACGGGCTCGAAGTCGCCGCCGCGCAACCGGTCGGCCAGCGTGTCGGCCAGCGCGGTGGCCGCGGTCAGCGTGCGGGACCCCGCCTTCGGGTTTCCGACGACCGTGACGACGGTCAACTCAGGAATCACCACTCACCAGCTCAGGGTGGCGTGCGGGCCGGTAACCCGCCGGGGTGCGCGCTCGCCGGCATTGATCGCCACCGGCAGGTGGTTGCCGGGGACGGGGGCCGGGCAGGTGCCGAACTCGGTGAACGCGAACGGCAGGTTCACCGTCCGGTTGAAATCGACCACCAGCGACCCCTCCTCGTCCGGTTCCGCGATGCTGACCACCCGCCAGGGGGCGGTCAGCCGTCCGTTGGTCGCGTCCGTGTAGGCGAGGTTCAGCCTGCCCCGCCCGCCGGCGGTGGCGGTCAGCACGTACACCTGATCGTCGATCCAGACCTCGACCGTGCCGACCGCGGTGACCTGCTGCCGCAGGTCCGGGCGCGCCGTCTCGACCGTGATCGCCGCGGGGTCGGGGAACGGGATGAACCGTCCGGTGCGGACCCATGCGGGATCCACCGGGAAGGTGGGGACGCTCTGGAAGGCCAGCCGTTCGGGCGCTCTCGGATCCCGAACCCGGATGGCGTCACGGCCGCCGCGGCGCACCAGCTCGATGATCCGTCCGCCGTGCCGGACCCAGTTCAGCGAGCCGGCCTCGTCGACCCGCCCCGCGATCGACCCCTGCACCGTGGTGCCGGTTGCCGGACCGTTCGCGTGCTCCAGCCCGTCGGACCTGGTCGCGGTCAGGTGTGCCCACCCTCCGGCGCGGTGCCAGCGGCCGGGCACCCCGGGCAGCGGGGCCGGCACGTCGGGCAGCCAGTGGAAGGCGGTGAGGGACAACCAGCCGTGCTCGGCGCGCAGCTCGGCCTCCCGCTCGGCGTGCCATCGGCTCCAGCCGGCGGTCAACTCGGTGGTCAGATCTGCGGTGGCGTTCCGGTCACCGGACGGGCTGTCGGACAGACCGGCAGGGACGGTGGATGTCATCTGATTCCTCCTCGGGTGTGCGACGACGGCAGTCAGCGGCTGGCGCCGGCGAGCACGGCTAGGTCGTCGGACGCCTGGATCTCACGGCTGTCCCGGCCGGCCGCCGCGTCCCGGCGGTTCACCTCCGCGCGCACCAGCGGGATTACGTACCGGCCGAAATCGATGGCGTCGTCGTAGATGTCGTAGCCATGGGCGGACAGCAGGTTGATCCGCTCGGTCCGGCCCGCGACGTAGGCAGTGACCTGCGCCGGGTCGGGGGAGCCGGAGTGGTAGGCGAACAGGATCCGGTCCCAGCGGTGATCCTCGTGGGCTTGCGCCGGCCGGCGGGTGTACTCCAAGTCCAGGATGCCTCCGCGCCGCGCGGTGACCTGGCTGGCAGAGTTGGTGCCCGGCGATCCCAGGAACTCAACGGGCACGGGAACTCTCCTTCGGAGAAGGGTGGTGGGCGTGGGAGAAGGCCACCACTGGGGTCGGGGCCGCGCTCCGGATGGGTGTGTCCCTGGCCGGGGCGGCCGGATCGCGCAGCTCGCGCAGGATGTGCCGGGCCACCGCGTCGTTCTGCCGCAGGCCCGGCCCGTTGAAGCCCGGCCGGGTGAAGCCGGCCGATCCGGCGGACCCGGACACCGACGGGCCGAGCAGGAACCGGCGCGGATGCACCGACCGGTCGGCGCGGACCGCGCGGCCTAGTTCGTCCGCCAGCAACTGACCGCCCGCAAGGGACCGACCTTCGGCGTCACGCAGGTCCTCGGCCGCCAGTTCGCCGGCCGCGAGCAGGCTGCGGACCACCGGGTCGGTCACGGATCGGACATCCGGTCGGGGCAACCTCGCATCGACCAGCGCTCGGGCCCTGATCGCCCCGGAGGCGGCGGGGGACCGGCCGGCGAACTGGCCGTTCTCGACGTCGACCTGCAGGTCGGGCCCGGCGAAGCGAACCAGCCCGGCCCGGTGCAGGGCCAGGAGCTCGGCGAGCCGGCGTGGCGGTGGACCGCTGGCCAGGAACGAGAAGAACCCGTGGAAGTCGCCTTCGACGAACCGGATCCGGTCGACCGGTGCGATCAATCCCCGGGTGATGAGCACGTTCAGCACGCCATACACCGTGAGCAGGGCATCGAACACCGCTGCGTCGGCCGAGTGGTACGGGTCGGCGCGGCGTCGCAGGTCGGCTTCCACGTAGTCGACGATCGTGGCGGTCAGGTCGGCCCGGGAGTCGACATGCCTGCCGTCGAGCGGTCGATCGATGCGCAGCAGGTCGAAGCGGTCCTCCCGCCCGGGCACCGACCGTTCCACGGCGCGGGCCAGCGCGTCGCCACCCACCCGGGCCGAGTCCAGCACCGCGCTGAATTCCGCCCACGAGGTGAGCACCCGCTCGGGATGAGTGGTGAACAGCCGCCGGTAGTGGGCGGCCGTCAGCTCCTTGGCGACCAACGGCCACACGTCGGTCCGGAAGCTCAGCGGGCGTCCGGTCGATTCGGCCAGCGCGGTGACCGCGTCCACGGTGAAATATGTCGGCGGCACCGGCACCGATCCCGGCACGGCATAGCCGATCTTCGCGTGGTACGGCACGCCACGGCGGGAACCCACGTGCAGTACTGGCTCCCGACCGCTGGCGTGGTAGGTCAGCCGGCCGTGCTCGCCTCCAGAATCGCCGCTGAAGCGGCCGCCGCGGCCTTGGGTCAGCAGCACCATCAGGTCGATGAAGGCGAGTCCGAAGCCGCGCACCAGCACCGGTTCGCCAGGCCGGAGCGCGGACAGGTCCAGGTCGGCCGTGTCGCCGGGCGGCAGGTAGGTCAACCCGTGCCGATCTGCCGCAGCGGCCAGCCCGCGCTGCTCGGGAGTGAGTTCGCGATCCAGGAAACCCTGCGCCAAAACGAGGATGTCGGCCGTCAACCGGCTGCCGTCGGCCAGCTGCACCCGTTGCCTGCGGGCCGTCTCGTCGACCGCCGTCTCGTCGACCGCCGTCGCCGCCGACCGATGTTCGACGACGCGGATGTCCGCGGGCAGCCCGGCGACCGCCCGGTCGAGGGCCCAGCGTAGGTAATGCGACTGAACCCGCCGCGAGGCAAAGTCGTCAGGCCCCAGCCGGTCCGCCTCCGCGGACAGGCCGGCCCCCCGCAGGACGGGGCGGCCGGGGCCGGCAATCCACTCGTCCAACGCCGGTCCCGGCGTGATCGGTCCCTCGCAGGCGACCGAGTCGTCGGTGAAGACCGTCACGTCGCGGGCCATCGAGTTCATCCAGAGCAGAGCGCTCTGGTCGCCCCGCCAGATCCGGCCGCCGCCGGCCGGAAACGGGTCGATCACGTGGATGTCCAGCGGCCCTGGGCTCAGCGGGCCGTTGGCGTTGGCCGCGATGCGCTCGATCAGCCCGACCGTTCGGGGACCGCCGCCGACGAACACCAACGACGGGCGATTCATACGTGCACTTCGTTCACGACCCGGGAATGCAGGTGACGCCGTTCGTCCGGACCGCTGCCGGTGGGGCGGTACGGCACGACCTCCTGGGCCGGCAGGGCGGGGGCCGGCAGCGGAGTGGTCCATGGCGCCGGCCCGGCCTCGGGCACCAGCTCCTTGCCGAACGACAACGGCCCGATCGTCTCCGGGTCGGCGGTCAAATCGAACCGCGGTGTGTATCCGGTCGCCAGGTATAGGTCACGTGCCTCGGGCTGGCGCGGGCCGGTGGTCAGGTGGATGCGCTGGTAGCCCAGTCGTAGCGCCTCGTTCTCGAGTTCGGCCATCACCCGGCGACCCAGCCCCCGGCGGCGGTGCCGATGCGACGTCCATACCCGCTTGACCTCTGCGGTGGTCCGGTCGTGCCGGCGCAGTGCACCGCCGGCGACCGGTTCACCGTTCTCCACCACAAGCAGGAAACTGCCGTCGGGGGCGACGAAGTCGCTCGGCGGCACCTCGGTCAGTCGGGTGTTGGCGGACTCCCGCCCGTACCGGGTGCCGTACTCGACCACCAGGTCGATCAGTAGCGGCTGCAGCCTGGGGTCGCCCGGGTCGACCCGGTACACCTGGACGTCCGGGGACCCGGTGAGCGGTGAGACCCGTGGCCCGCCGATCGCATCCACCCGTTGCGGGAGCGAGATCCGTGGCCCTCCGGACAGCGTGGCCAGGAACTCGTCCGTCACCTGCGCGACCGGGTTCAGGGATGTCGGGTCGAGCACCAGCCCGCCGTCGGGGAACACCCGGATGTGGCTGGACGGGACGAACCAGCCGGGTGTCACGTGGGCGGCACCGAGCGCGGACAGCACCGGGCGCAAGGCGTAGTCGACGGCCAGCACGTGCGCGCTCGAACCGCCGGTGGCCAACGGCAGCACCGTCTTGCCGCGGAACGCGAACTGTGGCAGCAGGTCGAGGAACACCTTGAGCAGGCCGGAGTAGGCGGATTGGTAGACCGGTGTCGCGACCACCAGGGCGTCGGCGTCGCGGACGGCTGCGATCGCCTCGATCAACGCCGGGTGCGTGACATCACCTACCAGCAGTGCCGTGGCAGGCAGCGTCCGCACCGGCAGGGTGCGCACGGTGTGGCCGGCCGCGGTCAGCCGCCGGTTGACGTGGGTGACGAGCGCGTGAGTGCTCGAGACCGGTTGGGGACTGGCCGAAATGCTCAGGATCAAGGACATGTCTGCTCCGGGGCGGTGGGTTCTTCGGTTCAGGGACGACCGGCGTGGATGGGCACCGGTGCCCGGGCGCGGAATCGGAACAGCTCGGGCGGGTCGGCGGTGCCGGCGACGAGCCCGGCCACGATCTCGCCGATCGCCGGGGCGAACTTGAACCCGTGGCCGGAGAATCCGGCGGCCAGGCTGATCGGCCCGGACCGGTCGATCACGAAGTGCGTGTCCGGGGTCGAGGTGTACAGGCAGGTGGTGACGGTCACCGCCGCCGGGTCGACTCCCGGAATCCAGCGCTGCGCGTACTCCTGCAGCCGCCGGACGCCGACGGGATCGGCCCGGAAGTCGCGGTGCTCGGGGGCGATCCGCGGCCCGGTGCCGTGCTCGCCGACCTTGACTCCGTCCGGCGAGGCCAGACCGTACACGCCGGCCCCGGTGTGCTCGTGACCGGGATGGTGCATGAAACTGGGCCAGCCGACGGGTGTCTCGAACGGCGCGAAGTGCACCGGCTGCTCCTGGGTGGTCACCAGTGGCGGCAGCACTCGGGCGATGCCGGGTACCGCGGCCAGGATTTCGGGGGTCCAGGCACCAGCGGCGACGACTACCTGGTCGAAGCGGATGGACCCGGACGCGGTGAGCACACGGATTCCCGACGGGCTGATCCGCAGACCGATCGCCGGCGTGTGGAACCACGTCTCGGCGCCCTCGACCCGGGCGCGGCGCTGCAGCGCGGCCACCGCCAGATCGGCATGCAGCCGACCGGAATCGGGGTGGTGCAGCACCATGCCGTCGAATCGCAGGCCTGACCACTGCAGTTGCGCCTCGCGCGGGGCGAGCACCGAATGCGCGACGCCGGCCTCGCGCAGCGTCCGGGCAAGGCGCTGCACCGTCGTCGGATCGCCGTGGTCGACGGAGCCGGTGCGCGCGTAGAACCGTTGCCCGTCCAGGCGTTCGAGCCGCCTCCAGAGCCGGGAGGCACGCCCTGCCAGGGCGACGTACTCGGCCTGCGGATACGAATACCGGAAGACGCGAGAGCTGCCGTGCGAGGCGCCCCGGGTATGGCCGGCGGCGTACTGCTCGAACAGGACCACCCGGTGGCCCCGCTCCGCCAGCTGCCAGGCGGTGGCGGAGCCGATCGCGCCGCCGCCGATGACGGCGACCGTGACATTGCGGGGCATCGGGTCTCATTCCTTCTCGGGCTAGCTCGGCGGCGGGCGGATCAGCTGGTCGGCTTGGGTAGCGCGGGCGGGTTCAACTCGGACTGCGACACCGCCTCGCTTGCCAGGTTCCGACGATCGAGAACCTGCTGGTAGATCCCGTTCTCGATGGTGTGGTTGATCGCCTCGGTGAACGCCCCCGGCCGGCCCGCCGTCCTTGAGGCCAAGCCCGACGATCGCCGGGGACATACCGCTGATCGTGGAGTTCACGTCGACGGAGCACAGGGCCGGATCGAACGGGACGCCGGTGGACGGGCTCCTGCGGTCCCGAAGGGGGTGGTTGTCACGGGGGTCCTCGGAGCAGTAACTGATGGTGGACAACGACATCGACCCGAGCGCCCGGTCGGGTTGGGGACGAGCGGGGCGGCGGCACAACAGGCCTGCGCCCGGATGCATCCGGGTCGGTCGGATCAGTGAGAACAGAGTTCGCTGGACAGCCGGCCGTTGTCCACGTGCCGTCGCCGGGACGACGCCAGGTAGAACGCCCGGCTCGCCTCGCTCCGTACGATCATGTCCTCACCCGTCCCTTCGGGTTCGGCGAACCCGCGCTTGCGGCGGGGCGAGTCGCCCGCCGCCGTGTCGTCACCCGGAGCACCCCGCCGCGGTGGGAGGGTTGCCGCCCAGCAAGCCGGGGCTTGACGCTGGAACTCATGACCGTTTCCTCAGCCTACGGACGAGACGTGTTCTCGTCAAACGGCTCTGCCGTGGCGTATCCGTCGCCGGGTCGGCCCGCCAGGTGTGCGGTTCAGGATGCCGCTCGGGTCGAGGACGGCCCTCGAGCCGGCGCTGCGGCGACAGGTTGCGCTCATCGAGTCAGGCGCGTCGGGCACTTCGCATCGCCGCCGCGCACTTCGCGTCACGTGTGCGGCGCGCAGGGTGCGCTCCGGTGTCGCAAAGTGCGCCCTCATGATGCGAAGTCGAGGCGGACGCCTGAACATCCCGGGCCGCCGAGCCAGCGACGCTTGGCGATCCCGACGCCGTGCTCGCAGGTGATCGTACGGCCCCGGAGAAGCGCCTGGCGATGGCTTGCCGGCCGCCCGCCGGGCGGAGGATCGCCGCCGCCGCGCAGCGATCCTCTCCACCCGGCAGGCAGCCGGCAAGCACGGGCCACCGAGACAGCCGGCCGTCACCACTGTGTCCGTGGCACGTACGCGACGGGTCAAGTGACGCAAGCGCTCCCGGGGATCGTCAGTGGGCCGAACAGAGTGCGCTGGCCACGCGCTGCAGGTCGACGTGGCGCCGGCGGAATCCGGCGACCGAGCCGAACGTGCAGTCGCCGGGCCGTTCGAGGCGGCTGTTGCTGCTCGTCACCTGAGAAGTCCAATCCGGTCCCTGGACCCGTGTGGACGAGCCCGCGTTTGCGAGGCCGGCCCGGCCCCACCAGGTCCTCATCCGGAGCACCCCGCCGCGGTGGGAGGGTTGCCGTCCAGCAAGCCGGAGCTTTGCGCTGGAACTCGTGACCTCCCAATGAAAATAGTTCACACAGCGGCGACGGTCAATCGCCCTGGCCGAGGGCGGTGCATGATC
This sequence comes from uncultured Actinomycetes bacterium, assembly GCA_964476495.1. GTDB lineage: Bacteria > Actinomycetota > Actinomycetes > Mycobacteriales > Nakamurellaceae > Nakamurella. The sequence continues at coordinate 18,486 of CAYZBB010000006.1, forward strand.
GGCACCACATCGCCCGGTCATCCCTTGGTCGCGCCTGCGGTCATGCCGGCCACGAAGTAGCGCTGCAGGAACACGTAGGCGATGACCATCGGCGCGCTGGCCACCAGCACCCCGGCGAAAAGCACCGGGTAGTTCGTGGTGTATTCGCCCTTGAAGTCCAGCAACGCCTTCGGCAGGGTCGCCTTTGCCGGGTCGGTGATGAACAACAGCGGGTAGAGCAGATCGTTCCAGTGCATGACCACGAGGAAGATCGCCACCGCCGCCAGCGACGGCGCCGACAGCGGCAGCGCGATCGAGCGATAAGTCCGGAAATGCCCGGCGCCGTCGATCTCCGCCGCCTCGTAGAGTTCGCGCGGCAGGGTGTTGAAGAATGCGGTCAGGATGAAGACCGCGATCGGCAGGGTGACGGCGATATTGATCAGGATCAGGCCGAACAAGCTGTTGGTCAGGCCAAGCTGTTTGATGATCACGTACTGCGGGATCATCGCGACCTGGGCGGGTACGGCCAGCCCAAGGGCGAACACGCCGAACACGATGGTGCCGATCCAGCCCAGCAGGCGGGAGATGCCGTAGGCGGCCGCGCTGGCCAGCGCCAGCGTCAATGTCACCGAGAACGTGGTGACGACGACCGAGTTGAGCAGGTTGATGCTCAGGTCGTTGTCCAGGATCAGTTCGGAGAAATTGCTCAGGGTCGGCTGGGTCGGAATTCCGAACGGGTTGGCGTACATCTGCGGCGAGGTCTTGAACGTCGTGAACAACACGACGGTCAGTGGCACGATGATAACCAGCGCATAGACGGTCAGCCCGATCGTCCGGCCGATCGACTGCAGCCGGCTGGCGTCGCGGCGCATCAGGCGTCACCCCCGGTCGACCAGCGCACGGCCCGCCGCTGCAGGTACGTGACCAGGACAATGATCGCCACGAAGATAACCGACTGGGCGGCGGCGTACCCGAATTCGAAGTTGCGGAACGCCGAGTTATAGATCAACGTCGACAGGATCTCGGTCGCGTGGTTGGGCCCACCGCCGGTACTTGCGAAGATCAGATCGAACGCCTTGAACGACTGGATGGTGGTGTAGGCGACAACGATGGCGGTGGCGGGCGCGATCAGCGGCCAGGTGATGTAGCGGAAGCGCTGCCAACGGCTGGCACCGTCCAGATCGACCGCCTCGTAGAGCTCCTGCGGGATCGTCTGCAGGCCGGCGATGAAGACCACCATCATCTGACCTGCGTGGAACCAGATCTGTACGACGGCCAGATAGAAGATCGCCAACGATTGGTCGCCCAGCCACGGCTGCTGCCAGGAGTCCAGGCCGACGGCCCCGAGCGCCGAGTTGGCGAGCCCGAACGTCGGGTCGTAGACGAACGACCAGATGAAGGCGACCGACACCGACGACAGCACCGTGGGAAAGAAGTAAAGGGCCCGCAGGAAGATCGTCGTGCGCGTGGTTCGTTGCAGGGCGATTGCCAGCACGAGCGAGAGCGCGGTCTGGCCGATCACGACGGCGAGCATGAACTCGAAGGAGTTGACGACCGCGGTGGTGAAGACGCTGTCGTTGCCGATCAGCCGACGGTAGTTGTCCAACCCGATCTCGTTGAACGTGGCGGACAGCCCGTCCCAGTCGGTGACCGAGAAGCGGAACGCCTGCACGGTCGGCCAGATCACCAACCACAGGTAGACCAGCGCGGCCGGCAGGATGAACAGGGTCAGCCGAGGGTCGTTGCGGCGCAGCCTTGTCCGGCGTTTGACGGTGGTGACGGCGTCATCGCTTTTCATCGATGATCTTCTGCGCGGCCTCGGCCGCCTGTTCTGGCGTGGAACCGGTGGCCACTGCGACGAGGGAGTTCTCCACCGCGCTGCGGATGTCCAGGTTGACGAACTGGAATCGGGGTGCCAGCAGGGTCTTCTTCTCGATCCAGGGTGCCAGCGCCTTCAGGTCGGGATCGGTGTACTCGACGCCCGCCACCGTCACGTGCTGGGCAGTGCCGTTCGCGTAGACGGCCGCGTTCTGCTTGTCCGACAGGTACTCGATCCAGGCGCGGGCGCCGTCGGCATTCTTGGCCTGCGCGTTGACCCCGATGATGAAGGTGGCGTTGAAGATTCCCTCGTAGGTCGGTGTCACGCCGGCGTCCTGCGTCATCAGTGGGGCCAGGTCGATCGGGAAGGCGCCGCCGGCCTTGCGCACCTGGGCGAGCTGGTAGGTCCCGGTCGGCAGGATCGCCGCGCGACCCTGGCTGAACAGGGCCAGCACGCCGTCGGTGCTGGCGCCGGCGAAATTCGCCTGGAAGTAGCCGGACAGCTGCTGGAACTGGGTCAGCGACTTGATCCACCAATCGTCGGTCGCCTTGTACCGCCCGTCCTCGATCCCGGCGAAGGCGTCCGGCACCGGGGCATTGTTCATCACCAACGAGTTGATGATCTGGAACGCGTTGGCCGGGTCGTTCCCAGGCCAGGCGATCGGATCCACCCCGGCGGACTTGAACGCCTCCAGCGCGGCCAGATAGGAGGGCCAGTCACCCGGCGGCTCGGAAATCCCGGCCTGCTCTGCGATCTGGGTGTTCAGCAGCGGCATGTTGAAGATCAACTGATACGGGTAGCCAAACTGCTTGCCGTCCTGCGCGCCCGGCGTGATCAGGTTCGCCACGTAGTTGCCTGCGATGGCGCTGCCGGACAGGTCGGCGAAGATACCCTGCTCGGTGAACTGGGCGAACTGGGTGCCGCGCAGCGCCGTGAGCGCATCGCCGATGGACCCGTCCCTGGCCTTCTGCGCCGCCGTCGACTGGTACTGCTCGGACGGATCGATCGTCTGGGTGACCTGTGCACCCGGGTGCTGCTCGGCGAACCCGGCCGCCAGTTCATCGAGCACCGCCTTGTCCTCGCTGCGCCAGTGATAGAAGTTCACGGTGCCGGTGACGGCTCCACCGGCGCCGCCCGAGGCCGCGGTCGTCGTCGGCGAAGCGGTCGACCCCGGGCCGCCGCACGCGGCGACCACCATGCCGAGGCCGGAGACACCGGCGGCGGCGAGAAATGAGCGGCGGGACAGTTGCACGGGTGACATGACGGTTCCTATTCGGCGGCGGGACGGTGAATCGGCGAGCGGGTCAGACGGCGACGGGGGCGAGCTGCCGGCGGACCCGGGGGATGACCTCGGCGCCGACGTTCACTGCCTCCTCGCGGTGCGGATACCCGGACAGGATGAACTCGTCGATCCCGACCCGGACGTACTCGGCCAGCCGGTGGGCGACCTCGTCGTGGTCCCCGACCAGCGCCGTACCCACCCCCTCGCGGACCAGGCCGATGCCGGCCCACAGGTTGGGGGCGATCTCCAGGTCCGCGGCCCGGGCGGCGGACCGTCCGCCGTGCAGGCCGGCCATCCGGCTCTGTCCGACCGAGTCCATCCGGGCCATCCGCCGCTGCACGGCGGCGACCTGATCAGGGTCGAAACCGGCCTGAATCCGGTCCGCCTCGGCCCACGCGTCGGCGGAGCTGTCGCGGCTGAGGATGTGCAGCCGCAGCCCGAACCGGAGCCTGCGGCCGAAGGCGGCGGCTCGCCGGCGCATCCGGTCGACCCGGTCGGCGATCTCCGCGGGTGCCTCCGCCCACATCAGATAGGTGTCCGCCCGCTGCGCGGCCACCACCTGAGCGGCTGGGGAGGCGCCCCCGAAGTACAGCGGTACGCCGATCCCGGTCGGATCGACCAGCGCCGCATCCTCGATGCGGAACTTCTTGCCGCTCAGCGAGATCCGTTGTCCGGACAGTAGCGGTGCAACGACTTGCAGCGCCTCGTCGGTCACCTGGTAGCGGCCGTCGTGGTCCGAATGGTCGCCATACGCGGCCTGTTCCGCGGGATCCCCGCCGGTGACGATGTTCAGCGTCACCCGGGGGCCGTGCACCCGAGTGAACGTGTCCGCTTGCTGGGCCAGCAACGTCGGCGATGCCAGGCTGGGCCGCACCGCGACGATGAAGCCCAGTCGCGCGGTCCGCGCAGCGATCGCCGAGCACAGCACCCAGGGGTCCGGGCAGCCGATCCCGACCGGGGTGAGGGCCGAGCCGAAACCGGACTCCTCGGCGGCCCGGGCGACCTCCACCAGGTAGTCGAGCGTGGGTTCCCGCCGCCCTGCACGGACCCGGGTGTCTCCGAATGCCGGTATGTCACCCGGAGTGTCGGCATCGCCGCGGGTGGGCAGGAACCAGTGGAACACGGGATCGGCCGGATCGACCGTGGGCAGACTGCTGGTGGAAACCATGGGAAATCCTGGGGTGAGGTGGCGGTGTCACCGTGCCAGACACCGACGCAGCGAACGGGTAGGACAGCTGCGTCGAGTGGTGCCGGTAACCGGTCCTGGGTCAGACCGCAGGACAACAGCCGGTGCTGACGACGCGACCGAAGTCGACATGCCGTCGGGCGACCAGGCGCAGCACCATGCGCCGATCCTCGCCGACCCCCCGGGCGAAGTCAAACAAGACACGGTCGGGCGCGTGCCTCGCGGACGGGCTCGGTGTTCTCGCGATCAATGACCTCCCGGGGTCAATGACCGGGACCAATGACCGGGACCAATGACCGGGGATCACAGCACATCGACGCGGGTTCGGTTGACCACATCGGTCCTATGGATCTACGTTCGACGGGTGGCGCCGGTCGGGACCGACAGCAGCGAAGGGGTAGCGGGACAGCCGCAGATCTCTCCCTCCGCGCTGTTCTCGCACGCCCGGCTGCCGGGACGTCTCTGTTCCCCGCGCTGATCGAGCCGAGTGCCCCTTGGTCGGCCGCGCCCGTCGCGGGTGACGCCGTCCGACCGTTTCGACCCGGTGACCTGATCCGGTTCCGCCCGCGGGTGCCACCGCACGCCGGATGCGCCCGAGACACCCCCAGCAATCGATCGCCGAACGATGCTCCGCGCCATGGGGTGCGCAGCGGCGCTGCGGCCACCCACCAAGAAGGACCATCATGACCTCGGGATCCGAATCAACCGGTTCGTCGGCAACCCCCGCCCTGCCCGATCGCAAGAAGCCCAAGACCGGTGTGATCATCGGCGTGGTCGTTGCGGTGATCGCAGTCGTGGTCGCCGCGACCGTGCTGATCATCAACCTGACCAGATCCGGCGACGACAAGGTCGTGGTCAAGATCGGCACCACCGAGGCGAGCGCCGACTACTGGCCGATCCTGATCAATCTGGCCGCGGAGAACGGGATCGACCTGCAGCCGGTCAATTTCGGCGACTATACCCAGGCCAATCCGGCGTTGGCGCAGGGTCAGCTGGACCTGAACCTGTTCCAGCACCTGCTGTACCTGGCGAACTACAACGTCTCTGCCGACCAGACGCTGACCCCGATCGGCTCCACGGTGGTAGTCCCGCTCGGTCTCTACTCCAGCAAGCACACGTCGGTGGACCAGATCCCGCAGGGCGGGCAGGTGGCTATCCCGAACGATCCGACGAACCAGGCGCGTGCGCTGCTGGTGTTGCAGCAGGCCGGGTTGCTGAGCCTGACCGGAGGGGGAACAGTGCTGTCCACCCCGGCGGACATCGACCCGGCGGCCTCGAAGGTGACCGTCGTCCCGGTTGACGCCCAGCAGACGGTGACCTCGCTGGCGTCGGTCGACGCGGCCATCGTGAACAACAACTTCGCCCTCGACGCCAAGCTCGACCCGTCGAAGGCGCTGTACAACGACGACCCGTCGAAGCCGGCCGCCGAGCCCTACATCAACGCCTTCGTCGCTCGGGACGCCGACAAGAACAACCCGACGTACCTGAAGATCGTTGAGCTGTATCACGATCCGGCGGTGACGGCGGCTGTGGTGAACGCCTCCCAGGGCACCGCGGTCATCGTCGACCGGCCGGTGTCCGACCTGGAGACCATCCTGGCCGGGCTCGAGGAGACGGTCCGCGAGAGCAAGTGAGCGAGCCGGTCCCGAACATGATCACCAGGTCTGAGGACGGAACATCATGACCACGCTCATCCAGTTCCGCGACGTCACCAAGACTTTCGGTCAGGGATCGGCGCAGGTTCGAGCCCTGCAATCGATCTCGTTGGAGATTGAGTCGGGTGAGATCTTCGCGATCATCGGCGGCTCCGGGGCCGGCAAGAGCACGCTGGTTCGCCTGATCAACGCGCTGGAGACAGCCTCCGCAGGCAGCATTCTCGTCGAGGGAACCGACATCACCCGGCTGCCCGAGCGGGAGCTGCGCAGCGTGCGTTCACGCATGGGCATGATCTTCCAGCAGTTCAACCTGCTGCGGTCGCGGACGGTGTTCGGGAACATCGCCTATCCGTTGAAGATCGCGAGATGGCCGAAGGACAAGCAGAAGGAACGGGTCACCGAGCTGCTGAACTTCGTCGGCCTGGTGGACAAGGCCTGGAGCTATCCGGACCAGCTCTCCGGCGGGCAGAAGCAGCGCGTCGGCATCGCCCGGGCGCTGGCCACCGACCCGTCCATCCTGCTGGCCGACGAGTCCACCAGTGCGCTGGATCCCGAGACCACCGAGGACGTGCTGCGCCTGCTGCAGCGGGTCAACTCGGAACTGGGAGTGACCGTCGTGGTGATCACGCACGAGATGGACGTGGTGCGGGCGATCGCCAACCGGGTGGCGGTGCTCGAGCGAGGTCGGCTGATCGAACTCGGGTCGGTGTACGAGGTGTTCTCCCGGCCCCAAGCCGATACCACGCGCAGGTTCGTGGAATCGGCTCTGCGTGACCGGCCGGAGGCGGCAGACGTGCAGCGGCTCCGCCTGCGTCACCGGGGTCGCCTGGTGCTGGTCGACGTGACCAACGACGACCGGATCGGACGAGTCCTGGCGCACCGGTCACGGGTCAGCGACCTGGAGTTCGATTTCGTCTTCGGTGGGATCACCTCCATGCGTGACGGCTCGTTCGGCAAGATCACGCTCGAGCTGTCCGGCTCGCCCGACGCGGTCGATCAGGCGGTCGCCGACCTGCGCGCGGTGACGACGGTCGAGGACGTCGCATGAGTGAGGCTTGCCGAGCGATTCGGCGGCACAGACGCCGGTGCCAGTTCCGGCTGGCGGAGCCTGCGAAGCAATCCGGAGAGGCGGCGGCATGAACAGCGAGTGGAGCACCCTGTGGCCGGTCTTCCTGACCTCGATCGGGCAGACCCTGCTGATGGTCACCGTCACCATGCTGATCGGCGGCTTCTTCGGGCTGGTCATCGGCATCTTGCTCTACACCACGCGCAAGGGCGGGCTGCTGCAGAGCGGGCCTGCCTACACGATTCTCAACGTGATCGTAAACTTCGTGCGGCCGATTCCGTTCATCATATTCATCACCGCGGTCGGCCCGCTGACCCTGCTGGCGATGGGCACCACCATCGGCACCGCAGCGGCGATCTTCCCGTTGATCCTGGCTGCCTCCTTCGGCATCTCGCGGATCGTCGAGCAGAACCTGGTGAGCATCGACCCGGGGGTCATCGAGGCGGCCAGGGCGATGGGGGCGAGCCCGCTGCGGATCATCATGACCCTGTTGATCCCGGAGGCGTTGGGGCCGCTGATCCTCGGCTACACGTTCGCGTTCGTGGCCGTGGTGGACATGACCGCGGTGGCCGGCGCGGTTGGCGGCGGCGGTCTGGGCAATTTCGCGATCGTGTTCGGCTACCAGCGGTTCAACTGGGTTGTCACCTGGGTTGCCGTGATCACCATCATCGTGCTCGTACAGGCCGCGCAATTCCTGGGGAACTGGTTGGCCCGCAAGGCACTTCGGCGCTGAGCGACCGTCTGCCGCCCTGGCGACGTCAGCCGCCGTCGACCCGACCGCGGGAATCGACGGTTCTGTCGAGCGCGGCGCGGCCCGGCCGCCTTCACCGGGGCACCGAGTTGGAGCTGATCGGTTGACGGTGTGGTTTGATCCGGTGCCGGCTACCCTGCTGACCCGCCGCCGCGACGTGGATCTCAAGCGCGTCGCGGCCGCGCAGTGTTGTCACTCGCGGTAGCTTCACCCGTCTCGAGTTTCCGCTTTCGGACGTCGTTGGTCGACGCCGCGTTCCCTCGCACTCCATTCCGACATCGCGCCGCCGCGGTCGGTGGTTCTTGCACCTCAGGAGAAATCGTGCCGTTTCCCTCGTTCCTTCCCGGGCCGCCTCGGGCATCCAACGGCTCTGCCGGATTCCGGCGGTGGGCGTCGGTCGCGCTGCTGCTCTCGGCCGCGCTCGTGGCGACCGCCTGCGGCGGCAGCAGCACCGACGACGGCTCGGGCGCCGGTGCGGGCAGCGCCGCCGCCACCACGGCGGCCAGCCCGGCCGCAGGTGGGTCCTCGACCGAGATTCCCTGACGCCCGACCAGCAGAAGCGCTTCGCCCGCTACATGGAGGTGTACGCGGCGAGCGTGACCAACGTCGACGCCAAACCTGGCCCGGCTGTATGCGGTGCTGGAACAGTACGGCGAGGCCGAGAACACGCTGATCATCGTTACGTCCGACAACGGGGCGACGGCCGAAGGAGGCCCGGAGGGTACCCGCAGCTACTTCAGCCAGTTCGCGCACGTCCACGGCCTGCCGGCGGACTGGGTGCGGGACGTGGAACGCGACGTCGACCTGATCGGTGGGCCGCGCACCACGGTGCACTACCCGCGGGGGATGGGGACAGGCGTCGAACACCCCGTTCCGGCTCTACAAGTCGGACACCTTCCGCGGCGGTATCAGGGCGCCCTTCATCGTGCACTGGCCGGCCGGAGACCTGTGCGACACCCGGCCCGGCGATGACGGGATCCGGCGTCAGTTCACCTATGTCACGGACGTGGCGCAGACCGTGCTCGACCTGGTCGGCCTGCCGCGGGCGACCCACCGGCACAACCTGCCGTCGGCGGACATCGACGGGATCAGCGCGGCCGCCATCGTCCGCGACCCGTCGGCGAGCGTCCAGCACCTGACCCAGTACACCGAGACCGCCGGCAACCGAGGCTATTTCCGCGATCGCTGGAAGATCGTCACCGACCACCAGCCGGGTGCGTCCTTCGACGACGGCGAGTGGGAGCTCTACGACCTGGCGCAGGACCCGACCGAGACCCGCAACCTGGCCTCGGAGCGCCCGGACCTGCTCGGAGAACTGGCGGCCGAGTGGGAGGAGGCGGTCTGGCACAACACCGTCTTCCCGCTGGACGACCACGGACCGGCGTCATCGCTGCGGCGTCCTTCGGACGAGCGCTTCTCCGCGCCGGTGACCTTGTATCCGGGAACGGTGACGCTGGAGCGGTACCGCAGCGCGCAGTTGATCGCCCATCGGGATTTCCGGATCCTGATCGACCTGCGGCACCGGCCCGGCGATGTCGGCGTGCTGGTCGCACACGGCGACCAGGGTGGTGGCTACCTGGTGCTGGTGGTCCGTCGCCGATTTGATCTGGTGAGTCGTGGTCGCTGGCTGGGCGGGCCCGCAGGAAGCGAACGATGTTGCGCTACAGCGAGGTTCGGTTCGCCGAGATCCACAACAACGGTCAAAGATAGCTGCTGGTGCGGATTTCGGTCCGAGAACCAAGAGGTGACGGGGTGGCCGGGCGTCCTCCGCCAGGACAGGCTCCCAGCCTTCGGCTCAACCGGGGTCCGGTCGTCGAACCACCTCATGTCTTGACCGACGGACCACTAGTCGACGAGGACGACCCGGTCGGTCGGTCCGGTGGGTCACGAGTCGCGTTCACGCTCAACGCCTACGGGGTCCTGCACCACAGCGATCCCGTTCCGCTGCCGGCCGGCGAGCACCGAGTGGTGGTCGACGTGCGGGTGCGCCCGGGTTTCCGCTGGGACGTGCGGCTGAGCGTGGAAAACCCCGAGAACGCCGGTGACAACAACGGTGACAACGTCGGCGACAGCGCCGGTGACAATCCCGTGAACGACGGCGAATCGGCCGAACTGAAGGACGTGCCACAGCTGATCGCCTTCGCCCCGTTCACCGGGATCAGCGTCGGCGCGGACAAGGGTGGGCCGGTGGACTGGGAGCTGGCCCGCCGGCACGGCAGCCATCCGTATCGGGGGGTCCTGCGCTGCGTCCGGTACGAGCCGGGAGCGCCGTCGGCGGAAAGCCCGGCCGAACTCGCCCGCCTGTGGGCGGAGGCGGCCCGGATCTATGACTGACCGAACGGTCGCGCGTCCGGCAATCGCGTCTTCGTGAGCACGCAGCAGGCTCCGAACGCGGCTGACGGTGGCGAGACAACCAGCCATTGCTGTGCCGGCTCGACGTCCGATACGTCGGCGACGGCCGGTGAGCAACCGTTCCGGCCGGTCGCGTTCGCCCCGGACACCTACACGCGTTCGCCGCGACACGATCCCCTTGGCCTATCCGTCGGGTCGGCGCGGGTGCTGCGAGGTGGCTCGTACCTGTGTCACGAGTCGTACTGCAACCGGTACCGGGTGGCCGCGCGCTCGCACAACGCGCCCGACTCGACATCGGTGAATGTCGGATTCCGGTGCGCGAACTCGTGATCGACGGCTCACCCCGGAACAGGGCTGAGCACGGCGCCCCGGGCCGCACCGGCTGGCCGCGCGGCCCGAACGGCATGCTCGTAGCACTCGCGGAACGATCGGGCGGGGGGAGCCGCTGGCCCGGGCTGATCGGGGACGTCCTGATCCTCGAAGAACAGGTCGCGTCCGATCGCGTCGACCAGGCGGGGGATACCTGTGGCCAGGCTCGCCACGTCGCCGACCGGCAGCCCGAAGCTCAAACCGGCGGCCGCCGAAAACACGTGGATGCGGCCCAACCACGGTGCTCGTCCGGGTTCCCGCTCGATGAACTGGTAGCCCGCACCGAGATAGGGCCAGCTGCCCAGGGTGTCGTCGGCGAGATCGGCCGGCGGGAGGTAGACGTGCCGCCACAGGGCGATGTCGCCCGCGATGGGCTGCAGCTCCGCGCGGGTGCGCGGATCGTACTGGTAGCCGGTGCCGGCGATGACGAAATCGAAGAGGTGGTTCCCGCTGCCCGTTTCCGCCCGGATGCGGCCGTCCTGCGCGCGGGCGTCGAGCCAGGGCGCCGCGAGGTGGATGCGGAACCCGCGATGGTCTGCAGCGCGCCGGACCGACTCCAGCGTGCAGCTGCGTCCGCTCCGCGCGGCGGCGACCTTCAACCTCCATCGGTCGGCGTCGCTGCGGCGGTGGAAGTTCTCCCGGGCGCCGAGGCTGCCGGGCGGGAATCCGCCAGGTGCCTGCACGATGAGATCGTCGCGCCGCACGAAAACGTGCACCTCGTCGGCGCCGGCCTCCAGCGCCGACCCAGCGGCGTCCAGCGCCGACGCGCCCGCTCCGACCACGGCCACCCGCCTGCCCGCCAGGGTGGCGAAGTCGATCCGATGCCCGGTGTGCGCGACGAGGCTGGCCGGCAGCCCGGCCAGCGGGGCCGGGATGTTCGGCCCGCCGGTCCCCTCCACTCCGTTGGCGAGCACGACTTTGCGGGTGGTCTCGACGGTCTCCACGGCGTCACCGCGATCGGTGGTGATCCGCAGGCGCAGCGCCAGCCGGTCCCCGGACGGGGTGATCGCCAGCAGCCGCGTGCGATGCCGTACCGGCACCGGCACGATCGCCGTGAACCAGGCGAGGTAGTCGGCCCAGACCGTGCGCGGGATCCGGTCGAGTCGCTCGTAGGCGTCGATGCCATGAAGCTCCTCGTACCAGGAGCGGAAACTGAGTTCGGGAAAGCCGAATTCGGGTTCCGGCCACGCCTTGGGGGTGCGCAGCGTGTGCATCCGCGCGGCTGTCGTCCACACTCCCGTCTCGCCGGGCGCGGCCGCGTCGATGACCGTGAACCGGCCGACACCTGCTCGGCGCAGGGCGAAACCGATCCCGAGGCCGGCCTGACCGCCGCCGACGACCACCACGTCGTGGTCGGTGTCGGTGACCCGCACCCAGTTCGCCGGTGGTGGGCCGAACAGCCGCAGGATGCGGGCGGCGCGTGATTGCGGATCCCGGGCAGCAGTCATGGCGAATTCCGTTCGATCAGGATGGAATGGATCGGGTCACAACGAGCCGATGAAAAATCCACATCGGCTGTCGTACAGGAAGTCTCGCCCACTATAGTGGGTTCATGACGATGATGCGTCGCTATGGTGATCCCCAGATCGCGCTCGAGGTCGGCAATCCGGTCCTGGATCTGCAGCTCGCGCACCGCTCGGTGCGGCAGTTCGGTACCCGTGCGGTTACCGATGCCGAACTCGATGCGGTCATCGCCGCGGCCCAGTCCGCACCGACGTCGTCGAACCTGCAACCATGGAGCGTCGTCGCGGTCCGCGACCCGGAGCGCAAGCGACGCCTGGCCGCGCTCGCCGGGCAGCAGCGTTTCGTCGAGCAGGCCCCGTTGTTCCTGGTGTGGATCGCCGACCTGAGTCGTGCCCGCCGGATCGCCGAGCGGGCGGGTGCGGCGGTGGACGCGGCCGACTATCTGGAGACCACCATCATCGGCTTCGTCGACACCGCCCTGGCGGCCCAGAATGCTGTGGTGGCGATCGAATCGCTGGGCCTGGGCAGCGTGTTCGTCGGCGCGATCCGGAACCGGCCGGAGGAGGTGGCCGCCGAACTCGGCCTGCCGGCCCACGCCGTCGCGGCGTTCGGGCTGGCGGTCGGTGAACCGGATCCCACCGAGAACGCCGGTGTGAAGCCGCGCCTGCCGAAAGCGGCCGTGTTGCATCATGAACGGTACGATCCGGTTCCGGCCGACGCGCAGATCCCGCTCTATGACGAGCGACTCGCCTCGTATCACGCCCGGCACGGGTCGGGCGGGGCCTGGACCGATCGGCTGCTGGACCGGCTGGCCGGCCCCCGGTCGATGGCGGGCCGTCACACGCTCCGGGCCAGCCTGGAGCGGCGCGGCCTGCCGTCGGTGTAGCCGGTCGGGCAACCCGGCCCCCGGCCGGCCTCGGGTGAGGTCGGGGTCACGCCCGGACATCTGACTCCAACCGGCTCAGCCGCGGGTAACGGTGCACGCCCACGATGAGCACCCCGATCAGGCTGACCAGCAGCCCGGCGCCGACCGCCCGCAACGCCCATTCGGTTCCGGCCGCCTCGGCCACCGCGCCGGCCAGAACAGCGCCGAAGGGGCCGCCGCCACCGGCCACCATCCGGGCGGTGGTGTTGACCCGGGACTGCAACCGATCGGGCGTCAGCACCGAACGGACCACCATGCCGTTGACGATCAGGGCCATCAGCGGGATCTGGAACAGGGCCACCAGGACCAGCACCGACGGCAGCGAATGTGCGGTGGCCAGTGCGACGAGCAGCACGATCGACAGCAGCAGCCCGCCGGCCGTGATCAGCCCGACGCCAAGCAGTCGCTGCAGGGGCGCCAGGAGTGCGCTGCCGAGCAAGGTACCCAGCGCGCTGGCCGCGTAGATCCAGCCCAGTTGCTGGGCGTCGGCGGCCAGCCCGACCTGCTCGACACCGACCACCACCAGCAGCCCGCCGACGCCGCCGAAGGCCAGGCTGGCCCCGAATCCGAAGACGGTCAGCCATCGGATCACCTGGTGGCGCCAGATGAATTGCAGCCCCTCGACGACGTCGCCGGTCATCGATCGCCGGCGGCCGGCGGCCGGGGCGGCGGCCCAGCGCAGCCGGCTCAGCAGAAGGGCGACCAGCAGAAAGGTGCCGGCGTCGACCGCGATCACCAGCGCAGGGTCGGCCGCCGCGATGAGGACGCCGGCGAGCGCGGGGCCGGCCAGCATCACGCTCGAATGCAGGATCGTCAGGGTGGTGGTGGCCGACGCGAGCCGGCTCCGCCCGACGAGCTCAGGCAGCGCGCCGAACGCGGCGGCGTCGGAGAACACGAACAGGCTGGCCACGACCAGCTCGGCGATCAGCAGATGTGGGTAGCTCAGCGCGCCGGCCAGGGCGGCGGCGGGCACCGTCGCGAGAACGGCGGCGCCGGCCAGGCTCGCCGACACCATGACCCGGCGCCGGTCCCAGCGGTCGGCCAGCGCGCCCGCCGGCAGTCCGAGAACCAGGTATGGCCAGAATGTTCCGGATGCCACGAGAGCGGTGAGGGCGGCGCTGCCGGTGAGCCGGTAGGCCAGCAGCGGCATGGCCACCAGGCTCATGGCGTTGCCCAGCAGGGCCAGCCCACGCACGCCGAGATACCGGCGGAAGGCGGGAACCCGCAGCGCGGCCCGTGCGGGATCACGGGTGCCGCCGGCAGCGGGACCCCCGCCGGCAGGTTCGGCCGTGGGCACCGCAGCGACCGGAGCGGCCACAGCGCTGCGCCGCCGGACCCCCGGAATCCCGATTCCGGCGGTGAACGCGGCCGTCATGTTCCCGCCCCGCCCGTGGCGCCCAACGCGTCCGGCGCGTCCGGTGCCGCGGTCCGCCGACCGACCCGGATCACCGGGACCAGGGCGACCGCCGAGAACACCGCGGCCGAGCCGATACCGAACAGAAACACCGTTCCGTCGAGACCGGCGGCCAGCAAAGGTGTTCCGGCGCGAGAGAGGGCCATCGGCACCGTCATCATCGCGAAGATGCTGGCGAAGCGGGCGACCCCGAACACGTCGGCCACGATCGATGGCCGGGCGACGACGCTGATCCCGTAGCCCAGACCGAATCCCGCCACGCACAGCACCGACAACCACACCGAGGCCCCGACCAGCGGCAGCGCGAGCAGTCCCAGCCCCTGCACGCCGAACGAGAAGGCCGTCACAACCGTCATCCCGAAGCGGGCGGCCAGCGGGGCGATAGCCAGCCGGGACGCCAGCTGCAACACCCCGACCGCCAGCGGCAGCGACACCGCGACCGACGCCGGATGCCCGGCATCCCGGAAATAGCTCACCATCAGCAGCAGGAACGCCGATGTCGCGCCGGCTTGCGCGACGAACGAGGCCAGCAGCAACCAGAACGTCCCGGTGCGCAGCGCACCGCGCACCGGGACTCCGCCCCGGTCGGCCACCTGCCCCGCATGCCGCGCGCGGCTCGGCACCGCGGTCAGGTGGATCGGGATCGCGATGAAGGCCAGCGTCGCGGCGTAGACCAGCAACGTGTCGCGCCACCCGAGTTCCATCTCCAGCCACCCGCTGAGCGGGTAGTACAGGCTGGTCGCGAATCCGGTGATCAGGCTGACCACGATGATCGCGTTGTCACGGTGCGCGGCATCGGTGACCGCCACCAGAACCGCGAACGCCGCCTCGTACGTCGACATCGCCAGGGCCAGCCCGATCAGCACGAAGGCGCCGTACAGCTGGCTCAGACCGGTCGCCCGTGACCAGAGGACGACGCCGACGACGCCGACCGCCGACCCGGACGCCATCAGTGCACGGCCGCCGTACCGGTCCAGGACCGCACCGACCGGAAAGGCCGCCACCGCGCCCACCAGCGTCGAGATGGTGGCGGCCACGGTGACCGCCGTACGGGAGACGCCGAGTTCGGTCGACATCGGCAGGAGCAGGACGGTGAACGACTGGATCAGCGAGCCGTACCCGACGGTCTGGGTGACGGCAAGGGCGGCCACCATGCCGCCAAGTCGAGACGACCGCCGGCGGGCGGACTCTGGGGGAAGCGGACCGGTCGCGCGGACCTGAGCACCGGTCACCGCAGCAGCGGGAGCAACTGATCACCCTGGCGCCCGATCTCGCGCAGGTACGGAGTGTCGGACAGCACGAAGTGGGCGATGCCCAAGTCGGCGTACTTGCGCAACGACTTCGCGACGCCTTCGGGGGACCCCACCAGCCAGGTGGTCGCGGCGCCGCCGCCGCCGTAACGGCCGGGCGTGGTGTAAAGGTTGTCGTCCAAGACCTCGCCACGGGCGGCCAGATCGAACAGGCGCTGCTGGCCGACGGCGTTGATCCGGTGTGGGTTCTGCGGGGCCTCACCGCGGCTGCGCGCCATCTCGGCGACCCTGGCTTCGGCCTCGGCCCAGGCCTGTTCGGTGGTGTCCCGGACGAAAGTGGTGACCCGCAGCCCGAATTCCAGCGGGGGATGCTCGCGGCCGAGTTCGGACTCCAGCGCGCGCAACCGCTCGATCCGCTCCCGCACGCCCTCCAGCGGCTCACCCCAGAAGAGCTGGACGTCGGCCTCGGTCGCGGCGACCGCCTCGGCCGCGGCGGATGCGCCGCCGAAGTAGAGCTTGGGGTGCGGCCGTCCCTCGCGCGGTTCGATCCGCGGTGCCACGGTCGAGTCGGTGACACCGAAATACTCGCCGTGGTAGGTGAGGTGGTCCTGCGTCCACAGCCGGCGGACGATCTGCAGGAACTCCCTGGTGCGCGCGTAGCGCTGCGCCTGGTCGCCCTCGACGTCGCCGTAAGCGCCGAGATCGTCCTTGCCCGAAACGATGTTGACCCGGACCCGCCCGCCGGTCAGCTGATCCAGGGTAGCGGCGGCAGCGGCGAAGTTCGCCGGCCGCCAGTAACCGGGACGGATCGCGATCAACGGCTCGAACGTCGTGGTTCGCGCGGCGAGCGCCGCGGCGACGGTGAAGGTGTCCGGCCGACCCCACCCGGCACCGAGCAGGGCGCCCCGCCAGCCGTGCTCCTCCAACGCTCGCGCCTGCTCGGTCAGGGTGGCCAGGCTGTTGTGGTCGGCGCCCACCGGTTCGCCACGATGTCCGGGCGTGACCTGATTCGGGATGTACCAGAGGAATTCGGGACTCATGTGGATTGGCTCCCTGTGCTCGGGATCGGGTGGTGGAGTCGGACGGGTCGGATCTGCTGATCACCGGGCGAGGTGGGCGAGCTGGGCCGCCCGCACATCCGCCGTCTGCCCTTGGACGAGCACGAACAGTGCCGACCGGGCGTGCAACTGGGCGGTGTTGTCACCGGCCAGGCCGCGACCGGTGCGGGCGACCACCAGGGCCCGGGTGATGGTCGACAGTGCCTCCCCGCTGGCGACCTTGGTGGCCAGGCGCTCCTGGATGCGATGCGGGCCACCACCGGCGGCCGCCGCCTCGTCGGCCAGGGCGTAGGCACGGGAACGGATCTCGGCAATGCGCGGCCGCCAGGTGATAGTCACGGCACGGGCCGCCGGCAGGTCGGAGTTCGCCAGCTCGTCGAGCACCGTCGCGGCCAGGCCGAAGTGGTGCGGCCGCGCGTCGCCTGCCGTGCCGATGTCCTCGAACCGCCATTGCGACAGCGTCTGCGTGCCCAGGACGTGCGCCTCGGGCACGAAGACGTCGTCGAGCACGACGCGTTCGGTGCGGCTGCCGCCCACGGCCCTCAGGTCCAGGGGAGTGGCCCTGGTCCGGTCGCCGACCTCGACCAGCCCGGTGACGACGGTCTGGCTTCCGGTTTCGACGGCCGCCACGGTCAGCGCCGAGTTCAATCCCCATCCGCTGACCCACGAAACGGTGCCGGCGAAGGTCCAGCCGCCCGGCACCCGGGCGGCCCGGATGTACTGGTCCGGGAAGCGTCGGACGTCGCTGATGGCGGCGCCGAGCAGGACCTCGCCGCGCAGCACCCGTTCGAACAGCTCCGGGCGAGCAGCGTCCGGCGGCCGCGCCGCGATCCGGCCGGCCAGCGGCGCATGTTGGGCCCACACCAGCCAGGTGTTGAAGCAGGAGCCGGCGACGATCTCGTGCAGCCGTCGGTCGGTGGCCCGGTCGGCGGCCAGGCCGCCATGGTCCACCGGTGCCAGGTGGTTGAGCAGGCCGAGCTCGCGCAGCTGCTCGATCCGCTCGCGGGAGACCCCCGACCGGTCGGTGCGCAGAGCTGTGGGACGCAGCACGGCTTCGGCGTGGTCGCGGACGCGCCGGACGAACGGGCGCGCGTCGGCGGCGTCCACCGCCTCGGCCGGGGTCAGGTCCGCGCCGTTGCCGGAGCGCGTGATCGTGGAGGTCATCGGTGATCGTCTCTCCGGGGTGGTTCGGCGGATGTCGGGTCGGGTGGGCGGTCAGGCCGGGATGTGCTCGGCATCGCGCCGGCTCTGGTCGGGAAGGGGCAGACCCAGGCGCTCGCGCAGCGTGCTGCCGGGCTCGGCCGGGGCGAACAGCCCGCGCTCCACCAGAATCGGCACCACCAGCCGGGCGAAACGTTCGAAATCGACCGGGGTGTCGGCATACATCACGGTGAATCCGTCCGCCGTGCCGGCCTCGAACCAGGCTTGCAGGTCGTCGGCGATCTGCTCAGGTGAACCGATCACCAGGCGATGGCCGCCGGCCGGACCGCCCGCCGTGCGTCGCACCAGGTCCCGGGCGGACAAAGGCTTCTCGGCCAGGAGCGCCCGGGTGCTGAGCTGAAACCCGGTCGAGAAGGCCGAGCCGGAACCGATGTCGGGCAGGTCGTCGATGCCGATCGGTTCGCCCGGGTGCCGGTCGGGGAGACCGAGGCCGGCCAGCACCCCGCGGGCGAGCAGGTCGATGTCCAGCGTCCCGTAGAGCTGCTCGGCCCTGGTGGCCGCGTCGCCCTCGTCCAGGCCCACCAGCACGATGACGCCCAGCGAGATCTTGACGTCGTCGGGTCGGCGACCCGCCGCCACCGCGCGGGCGCGGATGTCGTCGCGGAAGGCCGCCGCCTTCGCCTGCGTCTGCGCAACGGTGAAGACGACGTCCGCATACCTTCCGCCCAACGACAGGCCACCCTCGGAGCCGCCGGCTTGGACGATCACCGGCCTGCCCTGGGGTCCCGGTGGGCCGGGCAGCGGGCCGGCGACGTCGAAGAACTCGCCGTGGTGATCGGCCCCGTGGATGGCCGCCGGTTCGGCGTACCGCCCGGATGCCTTGTCCGCGACCACGGCGCCCGGTTCCCAGCCGTCCCACAGCTTCGTGATCACCTCGAGGAACTCGTGGGCGCGCCGGTAGCGCTCGGCCCGTTCGGGCAGTGCCGGGAGGCCGAAATTCGCTGCGGCCGCGGGATTGGCGGTGGTGACGATGTTCACCGCCGCGCGCCCCTTGGTGACCACGTCCAGCGCCTGGAAGCGGCGAGCGAGGTTGTACGGCGAGTTGAAGGTGGCCGAACTGGTGATCACCGCGCCGACCCGCTCCGTGATCGCGGTGAGGTTGGCCAGCAGGGTGAAGGGCTCGATCGACCCGCTCGGGCCGCCCGCGATGTCCGGGCCGAGCGCGGGGGCGTCGCCGACGAAGATCGCGTCCAGGCCGACGTCGTCGGCGATCCGGGCCAGCTGCTGGTAGTAGTCGATGCTCAGGTTGGCGGTCGGATGCGCGGCGGGCAGCCGCCAGGCGGACCGGAAGTGTCCCGGGGTCATCAGGGACGCCACCAGATGCAGCGTGGTCATCGTGTGGTCACCTCGTCTTCGGTGGTCCGGCTGCGGTTCTCGCCGCCGACCGGGTGGACCGGCCCGGCCGGCGTCCAGCCCAGGGCGCCGGCCAGGTCCGCGGCCGCTCGCAGCAGGCGACCGTGCTCGTCCGGCTCGGGCACTCCGGGCACGAAACTGACCAGCAGGTCGGTGATGCCGGCCAGTGCCGGATCACCGGTCAGCTCGGCCGCCAGGTCGGCCGGCGGGCCGAGTAGCGCGTGGTCGTCGGCCAGGTACTGCTCGACGTCGGTGGGCCGCCGGGCACCACCCTCGGTCGTCCAGCTCTGCCAGCGGCGCACCCCGGGCGTGACCAGGCGGACCGCCTCGGCGACGTCGGGATGCGGGTAGATCGCGCGGGACGCCAGGACTCGCGGCCGCCGCCCGGTCCCCGCCCAGGTCTGCACGAAGGCGCGGCGGTAGGCGGCGATCCACTCCGCCTGCGCCAGTTGGGCGTCGCGGACCGTGCGGCTGCGCCAGGCGGTCGCCCGCGAAAGCTGCAGTCCGTCACCGGCTCGGCCCGCCGCGGCGGCCGCCGCCACCGCGCGCTGCGGATCGCTGGTGGTGGCCTGCCACAACCGCTCCCGGACGCCCGCCCCCGGCGGATGGAGCACCTCGCCGGCGCTGTTCAGCGGCGCGCCGGACAGCACCCGGTGCAACCGGTCGATCGATTCGGCGTACCGGTCGTGCCGGTCTGCCAGGTCCCGGCCGAAGGCCTCCCAGGCGGCCGGGAACGGCCCGGAACCGACGCCCAGCTCCAGCCGGCCGCCGGACAGCTCGTCCAGGGTGGCGGCATCTTCGGCGACCCGAATCGGGTCCTCCAGCGGCAGCACGAGAACCCCGGTTCCGAGCCGGATCCGGGAGGTGTGCTCGGCGATCGCGGCGAGGACCACCAGGGGAGCACTGATGTGCTCCAGACCCTGCCGGAAGTGGCGCTGGATCACCCACCCCGAGTCGTAGCCGAGCTGTTCGGCGACGACGAACGCCTCGATCGCGTCCCGGTACGCCCGGGCCGCAGGGACGTCCCGGTCCAGGTGCAGCAGGAAGCCGAGGCGAAAGGGCCGGCCGTCCTGCGTGCCCGATCCGATCCCCAACCCGATCCCCGACCCGACTCCCGACCGAACAGCGGTTGGCGCAGCCATCTCTCGCGCCTCAGAGCCGCAGACCGGTGCCGTGCACACCGTGCTCGTCGATCAGCGTGAGTTCGTCGTCGGTCAGCTCCGGGAACCGCAGGGCCTGCAGGTTGTGGTCGAGCTGCTCGACCGAGCTCGCGCCGATGAGCGCGGCGGTGACCTCGGGCCGGCGCAGCACCCACTGCAGGGCGAGCTGGGCCAGCGACTGGCCGCGGCTCTCGGCGATCTTGTTCAGGGCGGCCGTGCGCTGGCGGTAGGTCTCGTCGATCACATCGAGGGACAGGAAGTCGCTGCGGACTGCGCGGGCCCCATCGGGGATGCCCTCGAGGTACTTGTTCGTCAGCAGACCCTGCGCCAGCGGCGAGTAGACGATGATCCCGAACCCGTCCTGGGCCGCCGTCTCGAGCAGGCCACCGGTCTGCTCGGGCCGGCGGTCGTAGATCGAGTAACGGGTCTGGTGCAGCAGCAGCGGGACCCCCTCGGATCGCAGCAGTTCGCCGATCTGCCGGGTGCGGTCCGGCAGGTAGTTGGAGATGCCGATGTACAGGGCCTTGCCGGACCGGACGATGTCGACCAGGGCGCCGACGGTCTCCTCCAGCGGAGTGGTCGGGTCGGGCACGTGGTGGTAGAAGATGTCCACGTAGTCGGTGCCGAGGTCGCGCAGGCTCAGTTCGAGGGATTGCCGCAGGTTCTTGCGGGAGCCGCCCCGCAGGTACGGGCTGGGTCCGGCGACGCCGCCCGCCTTGGTGGACAGGATCAGCTCGTCCCGGTAGGGCGCGAGTTCCCGGGCCAGCACCCGGCCGAAGGTGCGCTGCGCCCCTCGATGCGGCGGGCCGTACCGGTCCGCGTTGTCGAAGTGGGTGACGCCGAGATCGAAGGCGCGCAAGATGATCTCGCGTTGGTTGTCGAAGGCGTAGTCGGCCCCGAACTTCTGCCACAGCCCGAAGGAGAACGCCGGCAGGTCCAGTCCGGACTGCCCGGTCCGGCGGTAGGGGATCGAGTCGTAGCGGTTCTCGGCAGCGACGTGGGTGCGCTCGTAGTGCGGGTATTCGGTCATTGGAGTCCTTCCGGCGCGGGGGGTTTCGGGTAACTTGCGTCAGGCGGACCGGCGGCGCAGGGCCGCCGGCTGCAGGGACGGGGTGTCCTGTCCGGTGTCACGTTCGAGGAACTGCGTTCCCGGATCGACGATCTCGTCGATCCGATCCAGGACGTGCTCGTCGAGCCGGACCGTCGCCGCCTTCAGGTAGTCGGTCAGGTGGTCCTGGGTGCGAGGCCCGATGATCGCGCTGGTCACCGCCGGGTGGTTCAGGACGAAGCCGATCGCCAACTCAACCAGGCTCAGCCCGTTCTCCTGCGCGAGGGTGGCCAGCGCGTCGGCCGCTTCCAGCTTGCGCCGGTTGCGCTCTGCGGTGACGTCGAAGCGACCCGGGATCAGTTCGGCCCGAGCCGATTCCGGCTGCGCCGCACCAAGCCGGTACCTCCCCGACAGCCAGCCCGCGGCCAGTGGACCGTAGCTCAGGACACCGACGCCATAGGTGCGGACCACCGGGAACACCTCGCGCTCTGCTCCCCGGATGAGCAGCGAGTAGGGAAGCTGCTCGGTGTGCGGGGCGATCAGACCGTGCCTCTCGGCCAGCCAATGGGCGCGGACCTGCTCGTGCGCGGGAAAGGTGGAGGTGCCGTAGTAGCGGATCTTGCCGGCCCGGATCAGACCGTCCAGGGTCTGCAGGGTTTCCAGCAGGTCGGTGCTCGGGTCGGGCCGGTGCGCCTGGTACAGATCCAGGTGGTCGGTGCCAAGGCGGCGCAGGCTGTCCTCGACCGCGCGGGTGATCCAACGCCGGGAATTGCCGGCGTGCAACGGGTTTGTGCCGAGCCGGCCGTGGAACTTGCTGGCCAGGAAGATCTCGTCCCGACGTCCGGCGATTGCCCGGCCGACGATTTCCTCCGATTCCCCCTGACCGTAGACGTCCGCGGTGTCGACCGCGTTGATGCCCGCGTCCAGGGCGGCCCGGATGATGCGGATGCTCTCCGGCTCGTCCTGCCAGCGGCCGAAATTCATCGTGCCGAGGACGAGGGGGGACAGGCGTACCCCGGTTCGTCCGAGTGCGCGGTCGACATCGATGGTCATCGGTTTCCTTCCGGAGGATGCCCGGCGCCGGTGATCAGGCGCCGGGATGATCTGCTTGAGTGCGGGTTTCAGAACAGGCCGGTGGTCGGTGGTTCCTCGCCGGACAGGTGGAAGGCGCCGGCCACCGCGAGCTTCCACTGCCGAGGGTTGTGGTTCGCGACCGTCCGTGCGTTGCGCCAGTGCCGGTCGTAGCCGCGCTCGCGGGCGGTGATGGATCCGCCGCCCACGTCGAAGAGCAGTTCAGCCGCGCGCAGCGCACTTTCGATGGCGACGGTGCCGGCCTGGGCGACGTGGACGGCGGCAGCCGCTCCGGCCGCGCGGGCCTGCTGTCCGGTCAGGTCGCGGGTGCCGGCCAACTCCTCGGCGGCCACCAGTACCACGGCCCTGGAGGTCTGGGCCCTGGCGGCGATCTCACCGACGGTGTGCCGGACGTAGGGGTCGTCGACGCTGCGCGCGGCCGTGCTGTGCTTGATCGGCCGGGCCCGGGTGCGGGCGAAGTCGACCGCGTCGTCCAGAACCCGGGCGGCGATGCCCGCCTGGACCGCGGCCAGGTACAGCTGGGCGAACGAGCCCAGCCACGGGTTATCCGGCGTCTGCTCGCCGACGACGACGACCTCGTCGTCGGACACCTCGACATCGGTCAGCCGGGTGGTGCCGCTCGCGGTCAGCCGCTGGCCGACGGCGTCGAAGTCGTCGAGCACCTGCACCCCCTGCCGGTCGACCGGAACCGAGAACCGGACGACGGTGCCGTCCTGCGCTCGCGCCTGGCCGCTGAACCAGGAGGCGTACAAACCGCCGGTGGAGTAGTACTTCTCGCCGTTGATCAGCCAGCCGCCGGGCCGGGGGTGGGCGGTGGTGTTGACCGACCCGCTGGGGCCGCCGGAGCGTTCGTTGGCGGTGCCGGCGAACAGATCACCAGCGCGCAGCCGGGCCAGCAGCCGATCCCGGTGGGGTGGATCCGGCGGCCCGGCGACCTGGTTGGCGGTCAGGAAGGTCGCCCGAAGGGCCTGGGCCACATTCGAATCGGCCCGGGCGACATCGATCACCACGTCGACCACATCCCGCAGCGAGCCGCCGGCGCCGCCCTCGGCCCGATCGATGCCGATCAGTGCGATCCCGGCCCTGGCCAGGTCACGAACGTCGTCGAAGGCGTAGTCGCGCGCGTTCTCCCGCTCGTGCGCGGTCGCGGCCAGCCGGGCGAGCGCCGGGGCGATCGCCGCCCGGACGCCGCCGACCGTGAGTGGTGAGTCGGTGACCCCGGAGTTGCCGGGGCGGGTCCGTGGCCGGGTGTCGGTGACCGTCACGCCGCCACCTCCGCCGATGCGCGAAGCCCGAGCCGGGAACGCAGCGTGCCGCCCGCCGATGCCGCCAACGCGGGCGCGAGATCCGCCAGCAGGGCGACGGTCTGGTCTGCGTCACCAGGTGCCAGCACCACGCCGTCCAGGCCGGCCTCGGCAACCCAGGCGGTGATCCCGGCGGCGAGGCCCCCGTTGCCGGTGCCGCCGATGTCGGGCAACCCGGTCCGGCCCAGCAGCACCACCTCACCCCGGGCGCGTCCGGCCTGCCGCAGGGCCGCGGACAGCGCGGTCTCGGCGCCCGGCAGCCGGGTCCGATCGACGATCACCGCGTCCACCCAGGGAGCCACCGCGGGGAAGTCCAGGACGTCCGGGTCCGCCGCGACCAGCACGGGCCGGCCCTGGACGGAGGACGGGCCGTCCAGCGGGCCGGCGACCCGGTAGAAACGGCCGGTGTGACCGATGGGCCGGATCAGCGTGTCGTCGACGACCAGGGCCCGTTCCTGGTCCCCGATCAGCGCACGCCGGGGAAACGACTCCCAGAGCCGGGTGAGCACCTCGGCGTACTCCGCCCACCGCCGCGTCTGGTCGGCGGCGCCGGGGTCCGGCGTGGCCGCGTCACTGACCTCGTCGCCGTCGCCGACCCGTAGGGTCACCCCGAACCGGCCCGCGGTGGCCCGGTCGACCGACAACACCCGGCGGGCCAGGTTGTACGGCGCGTTCCCGGTCGTGGGAACGTCTGCCAGGTACCCGATCTCCCCGTGCAGACCGGCCAGGTGGGAGCCGACGACGGTCGGGTCCAGCACGTGCACCCCCGGTGTGTGATCGAGCAGCCGCAGAGCGGCGACGCCGACCTCCTGGGCCAGCCCGGCGATCGAGTCCGCCTGCGCGAGCGTCAGCGGCCGTGCACCGGGGGAGTCGTCGCCGGCATACCCGACGAGCAGGTCCAGCAGGACGGGAACGCGGGGGCCGGTCATCGCGCGGCCTCCAACGGTCCGCGCTCCCAAACACCCTCCGGCACCGCCGGAACGCCGAGACCCAGGTGATCGCGCAGCGTGGTGCCGTCGTAGTCCCGCCGGAACAGACCGCGCCGCTGCAACTCCGGCACCAGCTGGTCGGCGAAATCGTCGAAACCCGATGGCAGCACGTCCGGCATGACGTTGAAGCCGTCGGCCGCCCCGGTGCGGAACCAGGTCTCGATGTCGTCGGCGACCTGCTCGGGTGTGCCGACCACGATGCGGTGACCGCCACCGCCGGAGAGCTTGCGCAGCAGCTGTCGCAGCGTCGGCCGTTCGGCGACGATGATGTCGCGCACGATGCGGTAGAAGGTCTGCGATCCACCGGCGTCGTCCGGTTCGGGCAGCAGCTCCAGCGGGATCGGCCGGTCGTCGGGCAGGCCGTCCAGCGAGATGCCCAACTGGCCGGCCAGGCGACCGCGGGCGTACGCGTCGGGAAGCACCTCGTCGAGCAGTTCCCGTCGTCGCCGCGCCTGCGCCTCGGTGCTGCCCAGCACCGTCGACAACCCCGGAAGCACCACGATCTCCTCCGGATCTCGCCCGAACTCGGCTGCCCCGGCTCGGATCTCGTTCCGGAAGGCGCGGGCCTTGGCAATGTCCTGATCGGCCGAGAAGATCACCTCGCCGACCCGGGAGGCCAGCCGCTTGCCGTCGCTGGACCCACCGGCCTGCACCACGACCGGCCGTACCTGGGGTGAGGCCGGCCGGCTGGGGTCGGCCCAGGTCGCCACGACCTGCTCCACGAACCCGGCGGCCCGCCGGTACCGCAGACCGTGATCGGGTTCGCCGGACCGGCCGAAGTTGGCGGCCGCGGCCGGTCCGGCGGTGGTGACGACATTCCATCCGAACCGCCCACCGCTGACCAGGTCAAGGTCACCGAGCCGGCGCGCCAGCTCGACCGGGTCGTTGTACGACGAGGAGAGGGTGCCGATGAGGCCGATCCGCTCGGTCTGGGCGGCGATCCGGGCGAGCACCGTGGTCGGCTCGAGACTGTTGCCGGTGCGATGCCTGATCGACGGGTCGAGCACCGGACCGTCGGCCAGGAAGACCGCATCGAGCCTGGCCGCCTCGGCCTTGCGGGCGACCGAGGTGTAGTGCTCGATCGTGTAGCTGGCCAAGGCGTCGGTGCCGGGAAACCGCCAGGAGCCGCCGAAGACACCGGCGTTGAGGATGTTCACGTTGAGGTGCAGCCGGCGTTCGGTCACTGGTGGTGTCATGACGTGCGCTCCTGATCCGTGGTGCCGGCGGCGTCGCCCACCGAGCGGCGGCCGTGGTAGTAGCCCGGCAGCGGGGCGGTGCCGTTCACCAGGCGGTCGCCGATCACCCGCGGCTTGTAGATGACCGGGTTGTGCGAGGCGAGGGTGCGCGCGTTGCGCCAGTGCCGGTCCAGATGGGCGGCATTGCGAACGGTCGACGATCCACCGGCGTCGAACGCGATCGTGGCCGCGTCCAGGACCGCTTCGATGACGCCGACCTGCGCGGCCGAGGTGTCCTGATAGGCCTGGACGTAGTCCTGTTCGGTGCCCTGCCGGTGGGCCGCCTCGAGCTGCTCGGCGGCGAACCGCAGCAGGGTCTCCGCGGTGATCCGCCGAACCTGCAGCCGGCCGACCACCGCGAGCACATCGGGATCCTCGGCGGCGGTCTGGGTCAGCGCGTGCAGGCTGGTGCGGGTGCGGGCCCGGACGATCTGCACCGTCTCGGTCACCAGGCTGCGCGCGATGCCGGTCAGGTTCGCCAGGTGCACCAGTTGCACGAAGGAGTCCAAGCCGCGCAACGACTCCCGGTACCGGCCGATGTCGCCCGGTTCCTCGACCGGCACGTTGTCGAAAAGCGTCGTGCCACTGCCGGTCTGCCGCTGACCGATGCCGTCCCAGTCATCGATGTGGGACACGCCGGGATGCCGGGCCGGCAGGACCACGAAGCCGCGGTCACCGTTCTCGTCCACCACCGCGGCGCGGATGCGGTCGGCGAAGCGCGCTCCGGTCGAATAGAACTTGGTGCCCGACACGCGTCGGCTGCCGTCGGGGCCGGTGCTCACCCGGGTGGTGGTCGCCCCCCAGTCGGGAGCCGCCGCGCCGTCGGACACGGCGGCCGCCACCAGCGCGGCGGGCTCGGACTGGGCGTTGCCGAAGACGGTGCCCCCACCGATGGCCGACAGCCAGCGCGCCCGCACCCCCTGGTCGATCTCGGAACGGAGGATCTCGGTGGTGGTGAAGTGGCCTCGCCAGATCTGCGGAACGTTCGAGTCGGCCTGCCCGGCCTCGGCGAGAAGTTCCGCCAGGGTCGGCAGGTCGACGTCGAAGCCCTGGTACTCGCGTGGGACTCGGAGCCGACCGAATCCGGCGTCGGCCAGCGCCTGCACCAGCCGGTAGGGATGCTCGCCGGTCTGGTCACGATCGGCCGCGCCCACGGACAGCTCGGCGAGTACCTCGCGGATGGCCTCGAGGGCCTCGTCGAGGGTGGCCGGCTGCTCCCGGCGCTGCTGCCCGAGATCGAACCGGGTGGCCGTCATCGGACACCGGCCAGGGTGTCCCGGCCGGCGATCGCCTGCAGCAGATCGACGGTGTAGGGCTCCCGCGGATGGTCGAAGACCTCGTCGGTCGTTCCCTGTTCGACGATGCGGCCGCGTTTCATCACGGCCACCCGGTCGGAAATGGCCCTGACGACGGCCAAGTCGTGCGAGATGAACACGTAGGTCAGCCTCCGTTGTTGCTGTAGTTGTTCCAGAAGCGCGAGAATCTGTGTGGCGACGGACACGTCGAGGGCGGAGATCGGCTCGTCGAGCACCAGCACCTGTGGTTCGAGCACCAGCGCCCGGGCGATGGCGACCCGCTGTCGCTGCCCGCCGGATAGCTCCCGCGGATGACGCCTGACGAAATCGGCCGGCAGCGCAGCCGCCTCGAGCGCCGCCACGATCCGGTCCTCGTTCCGCCGACCCCGCCGCCACGTCCGTTTCGACGGCTCGAACGACCGCAGTGGTTCGTCGACGACGTCGTACACGTCGAAGCGGGGATCGAAAGAGGCGTACGGGTTCTGGTAGACGATCTGCACGTTGCGGCGCAGCGGCCGGAACTGCCGGCGTTCCAGGGCGGTGACGTCGGTGCCATGCAGCGACACCGAACCCGATGTCGCGTCGGTCAACCCGGTGAGCACTCGTGCGGTCGTCGACTTGCCGCTGCCGGACTCGCCGACGATCGAGAAGGTCTCGCCCCGCCGAACCGAGAACGAGATGCCGTCGACGGCCGTGAAGTCGCCGTACTGCTTGCGCAGTTCTCGGACGTCGATGACGGTTTCGGCTGTGTCGATTCCAGTGTCGATTCCTGTGTCGATTCCTGTGCCGATTCCTGTGCCGATTCCTGTGCCGATTCCTGTGTCGATTCCTGTGTCGATTCCTGTGTCGATTCCTGTGTCGTCCGCTGGGTTGATCCCTGTGTTGATCGCGGGACGGTTCCGGATCACGGGCGTGAGCCGGGACGGCACGCTGTCGAGCAACTGCCGGGTGTACGGGTGCTGCGGGGCCTGCACCACCGTGCGGGTCGGCCCGACCTCCACCAGGCGTCCGTCGCGCATCACGCCGATCCGGTCGGATCGATCGGCCGCGACGCCCAGGTCGTGCGTGACGAGCACGACCGCGGTCCGGATGCGGGTTCGCAGATCGTCGATCAGATCCAGTACCTGCTTCTGCACGGTCGCGTCCAGGCCCGATGTCGGCTCGTCGGCGATGATCAGCTCGGGCTCGACGGCGACGGCCGCGGCGACAAGAACCCGTTGCCGCATCCCGCCGGACAGCTCGTGCGGGTACTGCCGGTAGCTGCGCTCGACGTCGCGGAAGCCGACGAGGTCGAACAGTTCGAGGACGCGGCGTCGGCGGGCCGCGGCATCGAGCCGGGTGTGCAGTCGCAGCGCATCCTCCACCTGCTGGCCGACCCGGCGCACCGGGTTCAGCGATACCGTCGGGTCTTGGGGAATCAGGCTGATGGACCGACCACGCACCTCCCGCCAGGCCTTCGGCGATAGCTCGGTGAGAACCTTCTGGTGGAAAAGGATCCGGCCGCCCGTCAGCCGTCCGTTGTCGGGCAGCAAGCCGAGGATCGCGTGACCGGTAGTGGTCTTGCCGGAGCCGGACTCGCCGACCAGGGCGAGGACCTGTCCGGGGTGGACGTCGAACGAGACCCCGTGGACCGCCGGTCGCAGCTCACGATCCACGCGGTAACCGACCGAGAGCTCCTGCACCGTCAGGACCGGAGCCAGATCGGCCGCATCCCGGGCTCCGCGCTGTCGAGCAAGGGTCACGGCCGGCTCCGTTTCGTCGTCAAGTGATGCGAGATGTGGTTGGTAGCCAGGACGATCACCACGATGGCGACGCTGGGCCACAGCGTCAGCCAGCCGCGGGTGGCGATGTAGTTGCGACCGTCGGCGACGAGCCGTCCCCATTCCGGGTCCGGTGGCTGGGCGCCAAGGCCGAGGAAGCTGAGCGAGGCGATCCAGATGATCGCGATCCCGAACTGCACCGTGATCAGGGAAAGGGTGGGCGCGATGGAGTTGGGCAGGACGTGCCGGCGCAGGATGTCGAAGGTGGAGGCGCCGCTGGTCACCGCCGCCTCGACGTAGTTGCTGGTTCGCGCCCGCAGCACGTCGGCGCGGATCAGCCGGGCGAACGACGCGGTCAGGGTGAGTCCGACCGCGAACGCGGCCTGCACGATGCCGAAACCCAGCAGCACCACGATGGTGATCGCGAACAGGAAACCGGGGATGGACAGCAGGACGTCGATGGCGCGGCCGACGGAGCTGTCCACGAAACCGCCGAACCAGCCCGCGATCGTACCGAGCAGCGCACCGAGCGCGGCTCCGACGCCGACCGCGATCGCCGCGCCCGCCAACGAGGCACGGGCACCGTAGACGACCCGGGCATAGGCGTCCCGGCCCAGTTGGTCGGTGCCGAACCAGTGGTCCGCCGACGGCGGCTTCAGCTTGTTGGTCGGGTCGACCGCGAGCGGGTCGTAGCCGGTGAACAGGCCGGGCACGATCGCCCACAGCAGCACCAGCGCGATCACCGCGACCGACAACACCAGGCCCCAGTGGCGGCCGAGCCCGCGCAGCGCCCGACCGAAGGACGGCCCTGGCGCGGGCCGGGCGCCGGGTGCCCGGTCGATCGTCGCCACTGGACCGGCGGTTTCGGTGGTCTCGGTGTTCTTGGTGATGATCGCCGTCATGGCATTGCCACCTCTGCTGGGAGCCGCGGGATGCCGGCCTCGGCCGCCGGCGTTCGCTCCACCACCGCGGCGTCGCGTCGGGAGCGGCCCTTGGTGACTCGCTGCGTGCGGCCGTCGACCAGGATGCGCGGATCGACGAAGGGATAGGCAAGGTCCACCACGAGGTTGATCACCACGTAGGCCGCGGCGGACAGCAGCACGACACCCTGCACCACCGGCAGATCCTGGGTGTTGACCGCGCCGACGACGAGTTGGCCGATACCCCCACGGGCGAAAACGGCCTCGGTGACCACGGATCCCGCGATCAGCTCACCGAAGGCCAGACCGAGCAGGGTGAGTACCGGCAGGATCGAGTTGCGCAGCACATCCTTGCGGAAGACGTAGCCTCCGCCGGCGCCTCTTGCCTGTTGCACGTGCACGAAGGGCTGGGCCCTGGTCGACCGCACCGAGGTGGCGAACACCTGCGCCAGGGTTGCTGCGAGCAGGATTCCGAGCGTGGCGGCCGGTGCGACCAGCGCCCGGAACGATCCGTCGTCGACCGATGGGATCAGCCCGAACTGGAAAGCGAAGAACTGCAACGCCAGGATGCCCACCACGAAGGTCGGCACCGATCCGAACAGCGGGGGAAGCGAGCTGAACACCGAGCGCAGCCATTGCCACGGCAGGTAGTTGATGGCGATCGCCACGGCGCCACCGATGAGCATGCCGAAGGCCAGGCCCAGCACGGTCAATTGGAGCGTGGACGGCAGCGCCTGTCCGATCAGCTGGTCCACCGGCTGGGCGTTGTTGAGCGAGTCACCCAGATCACCATGGACGGTTGCCCACAGGCCGTGCAGGTACTGCTGCCATATCGGCCGGTCGAGACCGTAGAAGGCCAGGAGTGCCTGCGCGCCCTCGGGGGAGATGTCCGAGTCCGGGTTCTGGATCCGATTGGTGATCGCATCCCCCGGCAGTGCGCTGAGGAGGACGAAGGCCAGGGTGTAGGCGGCCCAGAGGACCAGGACCGCCTGTCCCACCCGTTTGAGAAGGTAACCGCGCATCGGTGTGTCGCCCCCGCAATCAGTCAGAGAGCCAGGTGTCGTAGAACCAGGACCGCGCGGTGGACTCGGTGGTGAAGCCGTGGACGTTGGGTGCGAGCCCGAAGACCTGGGTCTCGTCGTAGAGCGGGATCGAATAGCCGCTGCTGAAGATGTGGTCCTCGATCGCCTGGATGGCAGCCTTGCGCTTGTCCGGATCGAACTCGACCGCCTGGGCGGCCAGCAATGCCTCGAGCTCGGCGTCGGGCGTCGGGTTGTGCGTCGCGTTCGACCGCTCCGCACCGTACGAGGCGCGCAGTACGCTCGGTTCGGCCGTCGACTGCTGGCCCTGCTCGAAGGCCCAGGTGTCCCGGCGTTCCGCCTGGATCGACTGGTATTCGGTCAGCGACGCGCTGTTGATGTTCAGCTCGACGCCGGCCTTGCGCCACTGCGACTGCAGCAGTTCCAGGACCGGCTGGGACACCTGATAGAAGGGCGCCACCCAGATCTCGAAATGCAGTCGCTGGCCGTCCTTGACGCGGATGCCATCAGGTCCCTCGACCCAGCCGGCCTGCTCCAGCAGCGACTTCGCCTTGTCCAGGTCGTACACCAGGTACTTGCTGCTGTCGCCGCGCAACGGGGTGCCCTTGACGAGCGCGCTGGTCGGAATGGGGTAGCTCGGCGAGAGCACCGTGGCGTTGATCTCCTGGCGGTCCGTTGCGGCCTGCAGCGCCAGCCGGACATTCAGATCCCGCGTCGGCGCATCGGCGTCGAGCTGGATCGTCAGGTCGTTGGTCTCGCCCTGCACCGGGATCGCATCGATCACGCCGCCGCCGGCGGTCACGGTTTCCTCGTCGTACGGGGCGATGTTCCGGGAGATCTGCGCCTCGCCCGACTGCAGCGCCCCGACCCGGGTTCCGGCCTCCGGCACCACCTTGAACTCGATCTTCTCCAGGTAGGCCGGGCCCGTGTGCCCGGAGCCCCCTGGCGCCCAGTTGTAGTCTTCCCGACGTTTGAGGGTCAGGCCCGTCGTGCCGTTCACCGACTCAACCACGAACGGCCCGGTACCGATCCAGTTCTTCAGGTCTCCCTGTCCGTTGGCGTCAAGCTGCAGGAATGGTCGGGCCAGGATGGAACTGGCCCGGTAGTTCGAAAGGATCTGGAGGAAACCGGCATTCGGCTTGCTCAGGGTAATGGTGAGGTTCTTGTCGTCGACGACCTCGGTGCCGACGTAGTCACCCCAGAACGGATCCTTGGCAATGCCGAGCTTGTCGTCGCCGAATCCGTGCTGGTCGAAATTCAGCTTCACGGTTTCCGCATCCAGCGGTTCCCCGTTGCTGAAGGTGATCCCGTCCCTGAGCTTGATCGAGTAGGTCAGGTGGTCGTCACTGATCTTCCAGGATTCGGCGAGCCACGGCTGGAAGTCGCCGGTGGCGGGGTCCTGCCAGATCAACCGTTCGGCCAGGTTCCCCGACACCTGGGTGTTGGACCAGAGCGAGTTCGTCGGTCGCCAGGCGTTGTACTCGACCGGATCGTAAAAGACGAGTGTTCCGCCGGACACCGGCTGGCCAGCGGAGGTGGAGCCGTCGTCGGAGTTCGGGGCGGCGACGGACGCGCCGCCGCAAGCGGTCAGTCCCGCGACCAACGCGGCGGCCACCAGCCCCGTGGCCAGGCGGTTGCGAAGACGGGTGATGGTCATGGATGCAGGGTGTCCTTCTGGTTCGGTCATGGTCGGGCGGGTTATTCGGAGTGCATTCGGCGCATTCGCCGACATACCCGCTGCCGAACAGGATTTCGAAGAATGTGATAGGTGGTGGAACGCGTGTTGGCCGGTTGCCGAGGGCGGCAGGCGAGCCTGTGGCGGGACCGGTCAGGCAGGAGGTGGCGATGATCAGATCAACGCCCGATCACGGCATCTGCTGGTACAGATGCAGTGATGATCAGCGACAGGTGCTGCGACAGGGGCGCCGGCGAATGCTCGGACAGAGCGAGCGGCAACATGTCTCGGCGGAGTGGAGAACCCGTGCGTCGTCGGGCCACGAGTGGCGCGTGATCGTTCGCATGGACATCTCTCGGGCTCTGGGGGCACCTCGGAGGGCAACCCACGCTTGCCCGGCACACCGCGTGCCGAGCCAGGTCCTCACCCGGAGCACCCCATCGTGGAGCAGGGTTGCCGACCAGCGAGCCGGGGCTTCGTGCTGGTGCTCATGACCTCTCGTGAAAGCGTAGCAGTCAATCCCGCACTCACCAAACCTGACGCGGGGAATTCGAGCGGATGGACCGGACCGGAGTTCAGGACTCGTGAACGAGCGGAGCTGCTGCGCCACAAGAGATCTCGCCACAAGAGATATCGGGGAGCGAGATCCGCTTCCCCGGTGCGCGAAGCCCGATCGACGTCGATGGGTTGCTCGTCAGTGGCAGCAATCATCCGGATGCGTCGTCGGATGCTGGTCGGATCCCTTTGGTGGCCATGCCTTTGGCGCATGATCGCCTTCAAGCGACGACAGCCGGCAGTAACAGGAGGCGCGGACCGGCACGTCCGCCACCGCAGTGGCCAGACGCAATTGTTGGGCGACGATCGCCGCCTCGGCGTGCCGCCCTGATCTGTTGAGGCACTCGTGATATCCGTGCAGGCTCCACACGTTTCCAGGATGCTGCAGGGCGCGCGGGAGCGTGTCGCGCAGGCCCAGGTCGGCGGCGTAGACGTCCATGGCCTCCGTGACGCGCCCCTGCTCCAGCAGCAACGCGCCGTAGGCGTGCCGTGTCGGCTGCATCCAGCCCCACGGCTCGTCGTAGGGCAGCGCGTCGTCCAGTTCGAGCGCCCGGCGCAGATCGGTGAAGGCCTGCTCGTGATTGCCCTTGCGGTACTCGATTTCGCCGTCGAGCATGGCCGAGGCGACCGCGAGGATGTCCCGGCAGGTGTTGTTGAACAGCATCCGGCCGACGGGCACGCGGGTGACCGCCGCACGGAATCGGTCCCGCTCGACCTGCGCCTGCGGCACCCGGCCGGTTGCCGCCAACGCGACGCCCCGGGCGTAGTGGATCATCGCGGTCGTCACGCAGTACAGCACGGGATCCGACGGTGTCCTCAGATCGATGATGTCGGGCCAGCGTCCGAAGCGGATCAACACGTGGACGCGCATGGCCGCAAACCCTTCGAGCCAGTCGGCCATCGGCGGCGACGGAACCCGCAGCAGATCCTCGGGAATCGATTCCTCCAGCTGCCGGGCGGTTTCCAAGGCGATCCGAGACTGACCGGCGAGCATCGCGGCATAGATGCGGAAATGAAAGTCGTGGCAGCGGTACAGGGTGTAGAAGTTCATCGGTCCGGACCTGGCAAGAAACCGCTCGTCCGCCTGGATGGCCCTGCTGTTGGCGGCCACTGCTGCGCGGTAGTCGCCGCACAGCACGTACAGGTGCGACGGCATGTGCTGGAGGTGACCGGCGTCGGGCACCAGGTCGCGTAGCCGGTCCGCGACCGCCAGACCCTGCTCCGGCGCGGCCGACATCTCCACCAGATGGACGTACATGTGCAGCAGGCCCGGGTGCCGCGCCGCGGCGGGGTCCGCCAGGGCCCGTTCCAGTACCTGCTGCGCCTCGTTCGCGCGGGACCCGGGTGCGGGTTCCCCGGTCCGCAGGTCCCACAGCAACCACGGAGTCAGGTTCATCAGCGCGTCGGCGTACAACGTGGCGACGTCGGGGTCGTCGCCGAATTCCCGGTAGACGCCGGCCATGGCGTCCGCGTAGTCCGCGTTCCAGATCGAGGTGTCGGGCGGCACGGTCCCGATCTCGTGTGCCGGGTAGCGGTGGGTGAGCGCGCCGATCAGCGCCCGCTCGACCGGCGAGGCACGGTCGGCGAGCGCCAAGGCCTGCTGGACGGCCTCGTGCGTGCGGGTGGCGGTACGGCGAAAATCCGCCTCGTCGAAGAACTCCCATGGTTTGTTGTAGTTCGGTCCGAGTGCGTAGGCCAGGCCCCAGTAGGCCATCGCGCACGTGGGATCGGCGGCGGCGGACCGCTCGAAGCAGACGACCGCCTCCTCGTGGTTGAAGCCGTAGGACCAGATCAGCCCACGATCGAACCAGACGGCCGCCGCGGGGCCGGCGGTGGTCACGTCGCGGTGGAACTCGCCCAGGTCGTAGTCGTAGTCGTAGTCGTAGTCGGTCACCCGGGGCTTCCTCTCGCTGCTTTCTGAAGTATCCCCACGGGCGGCGACCTGTCCAGCCCTGTGGCAGGACCTGGTCGGGCTTCGTCACGGTGCCGACGTCAGAACGCCCCGGCGAGTTCGCGACCACCTGCCGTCGCATCACCGTCCTTCCCCAGCCGGCCGGCAGGCCGGTGAGCAGCCGGCCGCCCAGGTAGCGCCAGCCGATGGGCGGTTGGGGACGCCGGTGCGGGGCCACTGCGCCGATAAGGCCGATACGAGGGTGCGGCGAGTGGAAGCGCGGTGGCGCGGCGACGTCGGTCAGAGCCACGAAGGATTCCTTGGAGACAGATGTCGAGCCTCGCCGGCCCGATCGAATCATGGCAGGTGAGGCAGCCAACGTAGTCAGAGAGATTGCCGGACAGCCGAAGTCGCCCATGATGACGCTGCGGACACGTCAGGTCGGCATGGGGACCGGCAGTTGTGCGGCCGGCCGATCACGCCGGCAGGCGATGCGAGAACACCGGCGCGGTCGGCAGCGCCGGTGACGTCGCATCATCAATCAGCAGCGACAGCCGGAGCTGGCGACCCGGGCCAGATCGACGTGACGGCGCCGGGTCGGCCGGTAGGCCAGAACCGCTGCGCTCACTGTGATCTCCATCAGTCGGGCCCGCCCGGGGCCGTTCGCCGTGCTTACCCGCGGGCCGTCCGCGGATCGGGTGTTCCCCTGGGGCACCCCGCCACGCGCCGTGAGGGTTGCCGTGCAGCCAGCCAGGACTTGACGCTGCATCTCGTCACCGGGTCGGACTCTAATCAGGTGATCTTCGTTGTGTCAATGCGCATCTCGATGTGACTCCGGGCACCCGTGCCAGCGGTGTCGCAGGGTGCCGGCCGGTTGGCCCCGGGTCAGCGTCCTGCGTCGCGGCGTTCGAACCGCAGGACGGTCGCCTCCTCGCCGACGCTCACTCCGCCGCGAGGACGGTCGGAGCTGGGTCGCGGTTCATCCCTCACAAGGTCGTCGAGATCGTCCCTCACAAGGTCGTCGAGATCGTCGAGCGCTGCCCTGGCGGCCAGCCGCGGAGGCAGTGGGCGCCGGGGCTCGCGATCGCCGGCTCCGTCGCCGCCGTCCCTCCGCAACGTCACCACGACCGTGTCGCCGCGGAACCTGGTCGATCCGGCTGCCGGCTCCTGGTTCGCGACCACCCAGCGACCTGACATCTGCAAGGAGGAGAGTTCGGCAGGCGGGTCGGCGATCACCAGGGTGAACCCGACGAGTTCGGCCTGCCGCAGGGCGCCGGCGACGATCGTGCCGACCAGGTCCGGAATGGCAATCCGGTCGGGTACCGGGCCTTCGGCGATCTTCCTGCGGGAGCGGGCCATGGCGTCCTCCGGACCTGCGGCTCGGTGTCGTGGCCTCACCGTACGCCCGGGCGCAGTCGCGACCCCGCGGTTCCTCCGACGGCGAAAGGCCGACCTGTCTGCGCGGCACACACAGGGTCGTCGCCGGCCGCCACCTACGATCAACCGCGCGGTCACGACACCGCCCGGCGCACGCGAGATCCGCGAAGCCCCGGAATGCCGGGTCACGAACCGACGGATCGGACCCGGGGAGATCGGGAGATCGGAGGGCGGCCGTGCTCGGCGCGATGCAACGGTTCGTCGCATCGTCCTGGGCGCCCTGGGCCCTGCTCGCGGTGACCTGCGTGCTGCATGTGGCCGCCACGCTCGCCGGCAGCGACGCGTTCGAGATGGTCGACCTGAGGGTGTACCTGGAGGGTGCGCAGCACCTGTTCGACGGGACGCTCTACGACTTCTACTCCGAACCGCTGCATCTGCCGTTCACCTACCCGACGTTCTCGGCGGTGATCTTCACACCGATGACCTGGCTGCCCTGGACCGTGCTGCGGGTGCTGTGGCAGGTCGCCTCGTTCGGCGCGATCGGGCTCATCGCCTACGCCACCTTGCGACTGCTCGGCCGAGCCGGACCGGGGGCGTCGAATCCGATCGCCAACGTGCGCGGCATCGTCGTCACGGTCACCGCCCTGGGGCTGTGGCTGGAACCGGTTCGCACCACGTTCAACTATGGCCAGATCAACCTCTTCCTGTGCGCGTTGCTGCTGGCCGGGGCGGTCGCGAGCAAGGAATGGATGGCCGGTGCGTCCGTGGGATTGGCCGCCGGGATCAAGCTGACACCGGCCATCACGGGTCTGTACTACCTGCTGCAACGACGTTGGACCGCGGTCTTCTGGTCGCTGGTGTTCTTCGCCGCGACCATCATTTTCGGGTTGCTGCTGGTGCCCTCGGAGACGGTCCGGTTCTTCACCGCACTGATGTTCGACCCGGCTCGCACAGGCCCCGTGTGGTCGGTGATCAACCAGTCGTTGCGTGGGGCGATCGCCCGGCTCGCAGGCGAGGACCTGACCTCGGTCTGGCTGGTGGTGGCGGCGGTGGCCGTGGTGCTGGGAGTCTGGTCGGCCTGGTCGTGCCTTCGTTCGGGCGACAGGGCCGCCGGTTTCCTGGCGGTACAGATCACCGGTCTGTTGATCTCCCCGATCTCCTGGTCGCACCACTGGGTTTGGGTGCTGCCCTTGCTGCTGTGGTGCCTGTTCGGTCCGCAGCAGCGGCTCGTCCCGGTGCGGGTCCTGGCGGTCGCCTGGTTCGTGGCGACATGCAGTTACGTGGTCAGCCTGCTCATCGCCCAGCAGTACATCGACCAGCCGGCGTCCCGGCCCGGATGGCAGTCCGGGCTCGGCACGGTCTACCCGCTCCTGGGGTTGATCACCCTGGTGGTGCTAGGGGTGCTCGGTGTCCGGGCGATTCGGCCTTCGACGGACGGTTCGGAGGATCTGGTGAACCCTCCGGACGCCGGACAGGGGTCGTCGGCCTGATCGGCCAAGGCATCCCGGCCGGGACCGGGTGGGCCACCCGTATGGTGATCGGTCGATGATCCCGCTGCGAGCCACCGCCCTGATCGACGCGCCGGCGCCGACCGTCGCCCGGGTGCTGGGCCGTTCCGACCTGTGGACCAGAACCGCCAGGGCCATGGGCATTCGGGCGCAGATCGTCGGCCCGGCCACCGCTGCGTTCGCGCCGCTGCGGGACGGCGACCTGATCCGGCTGCAGCCGGGTTCCGGGCCCCGAGCCCTGACGTTCCGGGTGGTCCTGGACCACGCAACGGACCGGGACGACCCACGACTGGCCGGGCCCGAGCTCGAGCTCGTCGATGGCGATCCTGCGTCCTGCCGGGTGTTGCTGTACGTCGTGCAGACCCCGGCGGGTGCGCTGGTGACCCTCGACGTCCGGATCGACCCGGGCCGCAAGGCTGTGTGGACGGCGACCTGGCCGTTGCTGCGGCGCCGGGTGCTGCGGGCGGCGCGAACGCTGCTCGGAATCACCGCGTTGGCCGCCGACGAGGTCGACGTGGTGATGGCCGGTGCGATCGTGCAGGACGGGCGGGTGCTCGCCGCCCGCCGGACCAGGCCCACCGCGCTCGCCGGCCGGTGGGAGCTGCCCGGCGGAAAGGCCGAGCCGGGGGAGGGTGAGGAGCAGGCGCTGGTCCGCGAACTGCGGGAAGAACTCGGCGTCGACGTTCGCGTGGGCGCCCGGATCGGGCCGGACGTCCAGCTGGGGGATCGCGTCGTCCTGCGCTGCCGGATTGCCAGCCTGGTCGACCCCGGGATTCCTGTCGAACCGGGCGAGCATGACCAGGTGCGCTGGCTCGGTGTCGACGAGCTGGGAGACGTCGACTGGCTCGATGCCGACCAGGTCCTGCTGCCGCATCTGCGCGACGCGATGGAGTGACGCCGGAGACGCTGCGTGACGACAGGCAGATCGTGACCCCGACGAAGTACCCCGATCAGGTTCCGAGTGGCACGATGCGGATATGTAAACGGCCGCTCACATGGCCGGGTCCCTCGTTCGTCAGGAGCACAACTTGCTGTCGATCAAGAAGTCACGCATGCGTTCAGTCCTCACCGGATGTGCGACGCTCGGCATTCTGCTGGCCACCGCCTGCGGGGCGAGCACCACCCCACCAGGATCGACCACCGCTGCCGCGTCGGCCGGGTCGCCGGCCGCATCGTCCGGAGCCGAGGCCGGGGCGGAGTCGGCCCCGACGCCGCTGAACCTCAACCTGGCCAAGGTCGACTCGCTCAACGCGATGCTGCCGGACAGGTTCAAGCAGTCCGGCACGATCATCGTGGCAACGGATCCGTCGTACCCGCCGAACGAGTTCCTGCCGGAAGGGCAGGACACGCCGATCGGCATGGACATCGACCTGGCCAACGCGCTCGGCCAGGTCCTGGGACTGCAGGTGACGATCGAGCCGGCCGGGTTCGACGGCATCCTGGCCGGTCTGAACGCGGGTCGATACGACATAGGCATGTCGTCCTTCACCGACACCAGGGAACGCGAGCAGACGGTCAACTTCGTCACCTACTTCAGCGCCGGCACGTCGACCATGGTGATCGCCGGCAACCCGGAGAACATCCAGAGCATCACGGACCTGTGCGGGCTGTCGGTTGGCGCGGAGAACGGCACCACCCAGCTGGACCAGCTCAACGATGCCACCGTCGAAGGTTCGGTGCTGAAGGCTTGCCAGGACGCGGGCAAGCCGGCCCCCATCGCACAGGGCTTCCCGAAGCAGACCGACGTCAACGCCGCGCTGCTGGCCGGCCGGATCGACGCCTACCTCGCCGACTCCCCGGTCGTCGACTACGCGGTCAAGGTCACCGGCGACAAGTTCGAGAAGGTGGGCGGCGACGAGAGCACCGCGCCATATGGCATCGCCATTCCGAAAGAACCCGCGGAGCTGACCACCGCGATCCAGGCGGCGATGCAGCACCTGATGGACACCGGCGCCTACGCCAAGATCCTTGACAATTGGGGCCTGACCAGCGGCGCGATCGACACCGCGGTCGTCAACGGCGCCGTCTACTGACAGCCGCGGTCCGTGACCACCATCGAGGACCCCACGATCCCGCCGCGTGAGGCACCCGTACCGGTCAAGGCGGTCCCGCTGCGTCACCCGTGGCGGTGGGTGTCGGCTGCCGTCCTGCTGCTGCTCGTGGCCATGCTGGTCAACAGTCTGGTCACGAACCCGGCGTGGGACTGGCCGACCGTCTGGCAGTACCTGTTCTCGCCCCAGATCCTGCGAGGGCTGTGGTTGACCGTATGGGTGACCGTCGCCGCGATGGTGATCGGCATCATCCTGGGCGTCATCCTGGCGGTGATGCGGCTCTCGCCGAACCCGATCGTCAAGGGCGTGGCCTGGGTCTACATCTGGTTCTTCCGCGGCACGCCGGTGCTCGTCCAGATCATCTTCTGGGTGTTCCTCGGCCAGCTGTACAAGTACGTCAGCCTTGGCATCCCGTTCGGCCCCGAGTTCCTGTACTTCAACACCACCGAGCTGATACCGGTGCTGGTCGGTGGTTTGCTGGCGCTGGGCCTGAACGAGGCCGCGTACATGGCCGAGATCGTCCGCGCCGGAATCACTTCGGTCGACGCCGGGCAGACCGAGGCGGCCGAGGCACTGGGTATGACCCGGCTGAAGGTGATGCGCCGCATCGTGCTCCCCCAGGCGATGCGGATCATCGTGCCGCCCACCGGCAACGAGACCATCTCCATGCTCAAGACCACCTCGCTGCTGTCGGTGGCAGCGATCCTGGAGCTGTTCGGCACGGCGCAGCTGATCTACGGCAGCAACTACAAGCAGATCCCGCTGCTGGTGGTGGCCTCCATCTGGTACCTGGCCTTCACTTCGGTGATGTCGGTCGGACAGTACTTCCTGGAGAAGCGGTTCGGTCGGGGAGCCGCCCCGGTCGGCCGCGCTCGGCAGAAGGCAAAGCGGCGGGGGCGTCGGGAGGGTCCGTCATGACGTCGCCAGGGCGGGCCGGAGGGTCCGGTGCCGAGCGAATGCCGGTCGTGGTGGCCGAACAGGTGCACAAGCGGTTCGGCAACCTCGAGGTGCTCAAGGGCATCGACATGACGGTGCTGCCGGGGGAGGTCGCCTGCCTGCTTGGTCCGTCCGGCTCCGGCAAGTCGACCTTCCTGCGATGCATCAACCATCTGGAGAAGATCGACGGCGGGCGGCTGTCGGTCGACGGGCACCTCGTCGGTTACCGGCAGAAGGGCGACAAGCTCTACGAGCTCAAGGATTCCGAGGTTGCCCAGCGTCGGCGGGACATCGGCATGGTCTTCCAGCGCTTCAACTTGTTCCCGCACATGACGGCACTGCGCAACGTCATGGAGGCACCGGTGCAGGTGCTGGGCAGGCCGCGGAAGCAGGCCCGGGACGAGGCGTTGACGCTGCTGGAGCGGGTCGGCCTGGCCGACCGCGCA
Source organism: uncultured Actinomycetes bacterium (assembly GCA_964476495.1). Taxonomy (GTDB): domain Bacteria; phylum Actinomycetota; class Actinomycetes; order Mycobacteriales; family Nakamurellaceae; genus Nakamurella. The sequence continues at coordinate 59,912 of CAYZBB010000006.1, forward strand.
GGGCACTACCCGTCGCAGCTGTCCGGCGGGCAGCAGCAGCGGGTTGCCAGTGCCAGGGCGCTGGCCATGCATCCGCGGCTGATGCTGTTCGATGAGCCCACCTCGGCGCTCGACCCCGAGCTGGTCGGCGAGGTGCTCGACGTCATGCGGGATCTCGCGCGGGGCGGGATGACCATGATCGTCGTGACGCACGAGATCGGTTTCGCGCGGGAGGTCGGTGACACGCTGACCTTCATGGACCAGGGTGTGGTCGTGGAGTCCGGCGCACCGAAGGAGGTCATCGCCAACCCGCAGCACGCCCGCACCCGGGACTTCCTGTCCAAGGTGCTGTAGCGATCCCGGTTCGGGCCGGCCGGGCCGGGGGCCGGTGCGGGGCGGGCGTCGTCGCGGCGGGGCGGGGGCGGGGCGCGGTGCGCTGATCAACTCAGCGCTCAGACGAACAGAACTGGCGTGTCGGCGCCGGTTTCGTCCGCGGAGCAGGCGTCGTCGCGATGATTCGCTGATCTTTCCCGCGCCGAACCGAACAATCGTGCGCGCCGCGACGGAAAAGATCAGCGAAGCTCGAGGTTCGGGCGGTCCTGCGGTCGCTGCGCGATTCGGGCGCGTCGGCCGGGTCCGGCAGACCCGCGACCCTTCAGTCCGGCGCGGGATCGGTGCGTTCGAGGTCGGCGAGTTCCTCCTCCGGCCGGGGCGGGATGTTCTCGTCGTCCTCGAGCACGTGCAGGGGGAGGTCGGGCAACCCGTCGGGTCCGAGCGGGTAGTCGCCGATGGTGTCGCTGGACACACCCGGACCCTATCGCTGCGCCGCCCGGCGAGGAAGTGGCGCGTAGCACACGTTGCTCACATCGGCCGGATGAGCAGTCAACCGGAGAACAGCCGGCGACCCGGAGATGCTGCCCCTTCAGATGGCGATCAACGCGGTGACGCTGGCCGAGCTGTCCGCGGGCGTGCATCTGGTGCGTGGAGATGACGCCGTCGCCCGGGACGAACGGGCTCGCCGGACCGACCTGCTGCAACGGGTGGAGAGCGAGTTCGATCCGATCCCGTTCGACGTCGCGGCGGCGGGCTTTCTGACGGATCGGTGCGGCGGTGCGGGACGGGTGGTCGGCCTCCGCGGCAGCGCGTCGCCGATCTGATGATCGCGGCGGTGGCAGCAGTGGCTGATCTTCCGCTCTACACCACCGATCCGGACGACTTCGCGGGCCTCGACGGCCTCGTCCGCATCGTCGCGGTTCCTCGCCCGTCGGTGCGCTGAGGCACATCGAGATCTCGCCCGGCCGGTAGACTCGGCCGCCGCCCGAACGAAGGATGAACCGCCGTGACCCCGGTACTGTCGCCAGATCAGTCCACCCGCGACGACCTGCGCAACGTCGCGATCGTCGCGCACGTCGACCATGGCAAGACCACGCTCGTCGACGCGATGCTCTGGCAGTCCGGCGCATTCCGCGTCGGCTCCTCCGTGGCCGAGCGGGTGATGGACTCCGGCGACCTGGAGCGGGAGAAGGGCATCACCATCCTGGCCAAGAACACGGCGGTCAGGCGCGGGGACATGGTGATCAACATCGTGGACACCCCTGGGCACGCCGACTTCGGCGGCGAAGTGGAGCGGGCGCTGATGATGGTCGACGGCGTCGTGCTGCTCGTCGACGCCTCCGAGGGGCCGCTGCCGCAGACCCGGTTCGTGCTGCGCAAGGCGTTGCAGGCCAGGTTGCCGGTCGTCCTGGTAATCAACAAGACCGACCGGCCGGACGCCCGGATCGACGAGGTCGTCGACGAGACCTACGCGCTGTTCCTGGATCTGGACGCCGACGACGAGCAGATCGAGTTCCCGATCGTCTACTGCGCGTCGCGGGCCGGACGGGCGTCGTTGACGAAACCGGGCAACGGCGAGATGCCCGACTCGGCCGACCTCGATCCGCTGTTCGACACACTGCTGGAGGCCATCCCGGCTCCGACGTACACGCCGGGCGCGCCGCTGCAGGCGCAGGTCACCAACATCGACGCCTCCCCGTTCCTGGGCCGGATCGGCATGTGCCGGGTGATCGAAGGGACGATCCGCAAGGGGCAGCAGGTGGCCTGGATCAAGCAGGACGGCGCCGTCGCCCGCACCAGGATCACCGAGCTGCTGATGACCGAGGCCCTTGACCGGGTGCCGGTCGAATCCGCCTCGGCCGGTGACCTGATCGCCGTCGCCGGCATCGCCGACATCACCATCGGCGAGACCCTGGCGGACCCGGAACACCCCGAGCCGCTGCCGCCGATCCACGTCGACGAGCCGGCGATCTCGATGACCGTCGGCATCAACACCTCGCCGCTGGCCGGCAAGGACGGCGGCACCCGGCTCACCGCCCGGCAGGTGAAGAACCGCCTCGACGCCGAGCTGGTCGGCAACGTGTCGATCCGGGTGCTGCCCACCGAACGGCCGGACACCTGGGAGGTGCAGGGTCGCGGCGAGCTGGCGCTGGCGATTCTGGTGGAGACCATGCGCCGGGAGGGTTTCGAGCTGACCATCGGCAAGCCGCAGGTGGTCACCAGGACCGTCGACGGGGTGGTGCACGAGCCGTTCGAGCGGCTCACCGTCGACGTGCCCGAGGAGTACCTGGGCGCGGTTACCCAACTCCTCGCGGTGCGCAAGGGCCGGATGGAGGCGATGAGCAACCACGGCACCGGGTGGGTGCGGATGGAATTCCACGTGCCCTCCCGCGGGCTGATCGGGTTCCGCACCGAGTTCCTCACCGACACCAGGGGAACCGGCATCGCCCACCACGTGTTCGACGGGTACGAGCCGTTTGCCGGCGAGCTGCGCGGGCGGCCCACCGGCTCGCTGGTCGCCGACCGGCCCGGCAAGGCGACCCCGTTCGCCATGTTCAACCTGCAGGAGCGCGGCACCATGCTGGTCGCGCCGACCACCGAGGTGTACGAGGGGATGATCGTCGGCGAGAACTCCCGGTCCGACGACATGGACGTGAACATCACCAAGGAGAAGAAGCTCACCAACATGCGTTCGTCGACCGGCGACGAGCTGGTGCACCTGGTCCCGCCGCGCACCCTGTCACTGGAGCAGGCGTTGGAGTTCTGCGCGGACGACGAGTGCGTCGAGGTGACCCCGAAGGCCGCCCGGATCCGCAAGGTGGTGCTGGCGGCCACCGACCGCGCCAAGCTCCGTTCCCGATCCCGCTGACGGTTGCCTGGGCACGGGTTCGTTCCGTGCCGGGTGGTGCTGTCGTTGCGCGTCTGTTCGTTGCGCGTCTGTTCGTTGCGCGGGTCCGTTCGCCGGGCTGCGCGGGTCCGTTCGCCGGGCTGCGCGGGTCCATTTGCCGGGCTGCGCGGGTCCGTTCGGCGGGCTGCGCGGGTCCGTTCGCCGGGCTGCGCGGGTCCGTTCGCCGGGCTGCACGGGTCCGTTCGCCGGGCTGCGCGGGTCCATTTGCCAGTTCGTGCCACTCTGGATCGTTCAAGTAAGGCCGAATGTGGCAAATCGACGGCGCGGGATGCGAGCGCGGGCCACCTGGGGCCGCAGGTGCGGGTCCGTAGGGTGAACGCCGTGGGGCGCGGGGACGGTCGATCCGGTCGCGGCCGCCGCGCCGTCGCGAGGGTGGGCGTGGCGGCCTGGGCATGGACGGTGCTGGTGATGTGCCTGGTGCTCGCCGGCTGCACCCCGCCGAACCTGCCGCCACCGATCGCGCCCACCGGTGGCTCCTCGGTTCCGAGCAGCCCACCCGCGCCGGGGACGCTGGTGGTGGGCCTGGACGGGACCGCCGGCCCGATCACCGGGTTCAACCCGTATTCCGTTGCCGACTACTCGCCGACCTCGCAGGCGGTGGCCTCCCTGGTGCTGCCGTCGGCGTTCGTCATGGCCGCCGACGGGTCTCTGGCGCCCGACGCAGACGTCGTCGACTGGGTGGCCGTCACCTCCCTCGATCCATTCACCGTCACCTACCTGTTGGATCGCAAGGCGTCCTGGTCGGACGGCACCCCGATCACCGCCGAGGACTTCTCCTACCTTCGCGATCAGCTTCTGGTCCAGCCGGGCACGGTCGCCTCGGCCGGTTATCGGATGATCAGCGCGATCCGGTCGCGGGACGCCGGCAAGACGGTCGAGGTCGAGTTCTCCCAGCCGTTCCCGGAGTGGCGCAGCCTGTTCTCCCCGCTGCTGCCCAGCCACCTGCTCAAGGACTCGCCCGGCGGCTGGTCGGCCGCCCTCGACGCCGACCTCCCACTCGCCGCCAACAGGTATCGGATGACCTCGTACGACGCGGTGACCGGACAGGTCACGCTGGCCCGCAACGACAAGTACTGGGCCACCCCACCCGGGCCGTCCGCGGTGGTGCTGCGGCTGGGCCGGCCGTCGGAGCTGCTCGCCGCGTTCAACCGGGGGGACGTGCAGGCGCTGTGGTTCGCGCCCGACGCCGCGACGGCGCAGGACATCGCCGACCAGGTGCCCGGCGATCAGCGGACCGTGCTGCCGACACCCTCCTCGGTGCAACTCGTGCTGAACACGGTGAGCGGGCCGACCGCCGACGGGGCGGTCCGCACGGCGATTGTGGCCGGCCTCGATCCGGCGGGGGTGGGCTCGGCATTGACGGCCGGCTGGCCGGACGGGGGCGAGACGGTCAGCTCGCAGGTCGCGCTGCCGGTTCGCGGCGAGGACACGGGCGGCACACCGCCCGCGGTCACGAACGACCCAGCCGCCGCGCTGTCCGCGCTGGAGCGGGCGGGCTACCACCAGGGCGATCTGTATGTCACCCGGGAGGGTCGGGTGCTGCGGTTGACCCTCGGGTACCCGAGCGGCCAGCCACGTACCGCCGCGGCCGCCCGGGCGATCCAGCGGCAGCTCGGGGCAGTCGGCATCGAGGTCGATCTGCTCGCCGATGCGTCGCCGGACTTGATCGAGAGCGTGCTTGCCACAGGTGGTCTCGACTTGGCTTTGGTGAACCTGCCACGAGGTCCGGTGGATTCGCTGGCGGCGGCGACCGCCTTCGGCTGCCCGCGGAGCGACCCCCTGGGTATCGGTGGTACCGCGACCGACCAGGCCGACGCCGGAACGACGGAGACGACCCCACCCACCGCAAACGGCGCCACCGACGTCGAGACGCCACGCACGGGCAACCTCTCCGGATACTGCCAGGCCCGCACCCAGCGGGAACTGGCCTCGGCATTGACCGGTGCTGGGTCGGCGGCCGCGGCGGATCCGCAGCTCTGGGCAGATCTTCCGGTGTTCCCGTTCATCGAGCAACGGTCGATCTTCGCCGTGTCGCCGGCGCTGCGAGAGGTGCTGGACGGCGAGCATCCGGGGTGGGTCTGGACGGGACCGTTGAGCGGTCTGGCCTCGTGGCCGGCGCTGTAGCTGTGCAGGCGACGGGGCGGCAGCTGCTCGGCCGTGGCGACCGTCCGGCCCGCACCGGAACGGGCAGCAAGTGCAGGCGACCGGTTCCGCGCGAAGGGTTAACGACGGGTAACTGGACGTGGTATTGTCGCGCGCGGTCGAAGTATTTCCGGCGAACGTCCCGTCCGACGACAAGATGCCCGTGCATGCGGGGGCATGCGTCTGTTCTGGCTGCGGGTCGATGGGGGTATCGGCCGAGCAGTATCCATCCGATCCCGGTGGTGGCTTCGCCGATCACCCTTGGGTCACGATTCGACACGATAACGATCTCGCCCAGCGGTCCGCTCGTAGAGTCGGTTCGTCTGACGCTGCGTGATGTCCATGCGGGGATCGGGTGACAGTCGGTGGGAGGCATCGACCACAAATGGCAGTGGTTGCACGAGGAGGATCTCAATGAGGAGAACGCGGGCGGTCGTGCTGACCGCTCTCGCTGCGGTGACGACACTGGTCGTTGCGGCGTGCGGAGGGTCGCCGGGTCAGCAGGCCTCGACCACCACCAGTGGTGAATCGGCGGCCGCGACGTCGGGGAGTGCGGGCGGCGGAGGTGCGGATGCGACATCGCTGCCCGGGGCGGAGAACGTCGGAAAGGTCGGCGGTTCCGGTTGCGGCATTCCGCATGGGCCGTATGACCAACCGGCCTCCAAGGGTGGGGAGGTCCGGGTCTCCTGGAATGACCCGTTGCTGACGTTCAACAACAACACCACGCACGGCAACGCCGTCGCGAACACGAACATCGATTACCTCACCCAGGCCGGGTTCAGCTACTTCGACAAGGATCTGAACCTGATCAACAACGACCAGTTCGGCACCTGCGAGGTCATCTCGCTCGATCCGCTCAAGGTCAAGTACACCGTGAACGAGGGCGTGAAGTGGTCCGACGGCGTGCAGGTCGGAGCGGCCGACCTGGTGCTGTCGTGGGGCGCGCAGTGCAACTGCTTCAACGACGAGGAGGCGCAGACCGACGACGAGGGCAACCTGCTCCCGACCACCGGCGTGTCCTTCGACAAAGTCGATCCGTCGATTTCGCTGATCAAGGACTTCCCCGAGATCGGTGACGACGGCCGCTCGGCGACGTTCACCTGGTCGCAGTTCTATGTCGACTACCAGCAGGCCAGTCCGGCGGACGGCGGTAACAGCTTGACGCTGATCCCGGCGCATGTGGTCGCCCAGAAGGCGCTGAACATCGCCGATCCCGCCCAGGCGAATTCGGCCCTGACGGACGCGTTCAAGACGAACAACAAGGCCCAGCTCAAGCCGATCGCCGACTTCTGGAACACCGGTTTCGACACCGATCAGCTGCCGAGCGACCCGAGCCTGTATCTGTCCACCGGCGCGTACAAGGTCACCGCGTACCAGCAGCGGGCGGCAATCACCATGGAACGCAATCCGGACTACACCTGGGGCCCGGTGCCGGCGTTCGACAAGATCACCTACACGATCATCGGTGATCCGACCGCGGCCGTGCAGGCGCTGACCAACGAGGAGACCGACCTGATCTCCCCGCAGGCGACCGCCGACATCTACCAGGCTGTCTCCGGTCTGGCCGATCGTGGCATCGAGGTCAAGACCGGCTTCGAGGGCACCTACGAGCACGTCGACCTGGTGTTCGCCAACGGCGGCCCGTTCGACCCGGCGAAGTATGGCGGCGACGCGGACAAGGCGCTGAAGGTCCGCCAGGCGTTCCTCAAGACGATCCCGCGGCAGGACATCGTCGACCGGCTGATCAAGCCGATCAATCCGGACGCGAACACCCGAAATTCGTACACCACGGTCCCGGGATCGCCGAGGTACGACGAAATTGTCGCGGCGAACGGCATGGAGCAGCAGTACGGCGCCGTGGACATCGAGGGCGCCAAGCAGCTGTTGCAGGAGGCGGGGGTCACCACGCCGGTCGACGTACGGCTCTTGTTCGCGGCGAACAACCCGCGGAGGGCCAACGAGTACGACCTGATGAAGGCCTCCGCGGCGCTGGCCGGGTTCAACCTGATCGACGGCCGCAGCCCGAGCTGGGGCACGCTCCTGCCCAACATCGAGGGCTACGACGCGTCGCTGTTCGGCTGGATCTCCACGGCCACCGGCGTCACCGAGTCGCAGGCCAACTTCGTCACCGACGGGGCCAACAACTACGGGAAGTTCTCGAACGAGGCGGTCGACCAGGCGTACGGGAAGCTCTCGGGCAGCGTGCTGGAGTCGGAGCAGGTCACCAGCGAGCTGACCACGGCGGAGAAGGAGTTGGTGGACAACGCCTTCGGTCTGACGATCTACCAGTTCCCGGGTGTGACCTCCTGGAATGGGACAAAGGTCAGCGGGGTCTCGACGATCCCGATCGCACCCGTGCCGTTCTTCAACTTCTGGGAGTGGACCCCCGCGTCCTGACCATCGGTCGGTGACCCCGACGAGGTCGTCACCGGCGAGGTAGCAACCACGAAGGGGGTGTCCGGACCGTCCAGCGGTCGGACACCCCCTTCGTCCTGTCAACCGGACCGTGACCCGATCTGGGCGGCGGCCACGACCGCCGCGGCCTACAGTTCACGCATATCAACGGCGCGCCGATGGTGCGCCACCTCGTGAAGGGGTTGGTTGATCAGATGGCGATGTATCTCGTGCGCCGGCTCATCGCCGGGTTCTTCGTCGTCCTGGGCGCCTCGTTCATCGTGTTCATCCTGGTCGCCAACGCCGGTGACCCACTGGCGTCCGCGCAGGGCATCACCGATCCGATCGCCCGGCAGGCGCGGATCGACTACCTGACAACCACGCTGAATCTGGACGTCAACCCGATTCTCCGATACTTCCTGTGGCTCAAGGGCATCGCCGGCTGCTTCATCGGCCAGTGCGACTTCGGCTACTCGATCAGCACCAACCAGCCGGTGACCGGCGACCTGGGCACCCGGATCCTGATCACGTTGAAGCTGGTGCTCGCCGCGTCGATCCTGGCGGTCGTTTTCGGCGCCTCGATCGGCATCATCACCGCACTCAAGCAGTACTCCGGGTTCGACTACACCATCACCTTCTTCACCTTCCTGTTCTTCTCCCTTCCGGTCTTCTGGGTGGCGGTGCTGCTCAAGGAACTGGTGGCGATCCAGTTCAACGACTTCATCGCCTCCGGTGCCTACATACCGTGGTGGTTCATCTGGCTGGCGACCCTGGTGGTCTTCCTGATCACCGTCAGCCTCACCGGCGGAGGGGCCCTGCGCCGGGGCCTGTACGCCTTGGCCGCCGGAGCGGTGACCTTCGGCATCGTTTATTACATGTCGCTCACCCAGTGGCTGCTCGATCCCGGACTCGGTCCGGTCGTCATCGTCCTGACGTCGCTCGGTATCGCGGTCGCGGTCACCGAGGTGAGCGCCGGATTGAGCAACAGGAAGGCGCTGTACACGGCGTTGACGACCGCGGCGGTCGGCATCGCGCTCTGGTACCCGCTGCAGTTCTTCTTCTACGACGGCATGTCGTTCCCGCGGTTGCTGCTGCTGGCGGTCGCGGCGATCGCGATCGGCATCGGGGTGGGCTGGCTGTGGGGCGGCGACGATCGGGCCCTGTCCGCCCGGACCGGGGCGATCACGGCCGTCCTGATCTCCGTGGTGATCTTCATCGATCGGACGATGCAGGCGTGGGCGGCTTACACCGCGAACCCGGCCATCCGCGGCCGGCCGATCAAGACGATCGGGGACGCGCAATCCGGGCTGGAGGGCGACTTCTGGATCCAGACCGTCGACGTGTTCACCCACCTGTTGCTGCCGACCATGGCACTGATCCTGATCTCGCTGGCCAGCTACACCAGATACTCGCGGTCCAGCATGCTCGAGGTGCTCAACCAGGACTACATCCGCACGGCCAGGGCCAAGGGCCTGACCGAGCGGACGGTCATCATGCGGCACGCCTTCCGCAACGCGCTGATCCCGCTGGCCACGATCGTCGCGTTCGACATCGGGCAGCTGCTGGGCGGCGCGGTGATCACCGAACGGGTCTTCCAGTGGGACGCGATGGGCACGCTGTTCCAGCGTGGCCTGGTGAACAACGACCCCAACCCCGTGATGGCGTTCTTCCTCATCGTGGCCATCGTCGCGGTGGTCTTCAACATCATCGCCGACCTGTTGTACGCCGGGCTCGACCCGAGAATCAGGGTGGGACAATGACGACACCAGGGGTTCCGGATCTGCAGCACGAGCCCGGTGTCACCGTCGCACCGCCGGACGAGACCACGCTCGAACAGAAGGAAACGGTCGGCCTGTCGCAGGCCCAGATCGTCCGGCGCCGGTTCTTCCGGCACAAGGGCGCGATGATCTCGATGTTCGTCCTGCTGTTCATCCTGGTGCTGTCGGTCACGAGCATCGGCATCGGCCCGATTCCGGGCTGGTGGCAGTGGTCGCCGTACGACCGGCCGCCACCACTGAACCCACGGGGGGAACCGACCCTGTCCGTGCCGTTCTTCGGCGGCGAGGGGTTCGCCATCGGTGACCACCCGTTCGGCCAGGACGAGACCGGCCGGGACATGTTTGCGGCGACCATGCTCGGCATCCAGAACACGATGGTCGTGATCATCGTGCTCGGCCTGCTCAGCACCACGATCGGCGTCATCGTGGGCGCCGTGGCCGGCTACTTCGGCGGCTGGTGGGATTCGGTCCTGATGCGCATCACCGACACGATCATCGTCATCCCGCTGATCCTGATCACCGCGGTCGCCGGCTACTCGCTCGGCGCCACCGGGGTGTTCGCCGTTGCGCTGGTGATGGGCCTGTTCCTGTGGATGGGTCTGGCCCGCCTGGTCCGGGCCGAGTTCCTGGCGCTGCGCGAGCGTGAGTTCGTCGATGCGGCCCGGGTGGCCGGCGCGTCGTCATTCCGGATCATCTTCAAGCACATCCTGCCGAACTCGGTCGGCGTCGTCGTCGTCAACGTCACTTTGCTGATGGGCACCGGCATCCTGACCGAGGTCGCGCTTGGCTTCCTGGGTTTCGGCATCCAGCCGCCCAACATTTCACTCGGCTCGCTGATCAGCCAGTACCAGGGGGCGTTCACCACGCGCCCGTGGCTGTTCGTCTGGCCGGGCGTGTTCATCATCGCCATCGTGCTGTGCATCCAGTTCATCGGCGACGGCCTGCGGGACGCCTTCGATCCGCGGCAGAAGCGTGTTCCCAAGCAGAAGGACCTGCAGAAGGCGGCTGCGCTGCCGGCGGCGGACCCCGGCAAGCCGACCGAGACGACCATGCGGGAGATCGAACCGTGACCGGATACCGTGGTCGGTCAGAGCAGCAGACCGGCCACCGCCCAGACGCCCAGCGCGGCCACCGCGGCCAGCAACGGGACGTCCCAGCGCACCGGCGCCCGATCGAACTCCAGGCGGGGACGGTCCAGGTAGCCCGCGTCGGACAGCCGTCGCCAGCGCCGGCGCACCTCGATCGCCGCCTCACCGGATGGGCTGTACGGAGAGTCGCTGGCACGCAAGCTCTTTCCCGATTCCGATTGCTCGGTGGGTACGGCCCGCGCGTCCTGCTCGGTCATCCGGCGGCCCGGCTGCCAGCCGGACGCCGGCGCGGCCCAGGCGGCGTACCGTCCGTAGGCGGTGTGCAGCGTCAGGGCCCATCGCGTGTCCACCTCGTTGATCGACGGCCAGGGCAGCCGGATCGTCCGGAACACGTTGACCAGCTCGACGCCACCGTCGTCGACGATCACGCATGGTCGCCAGAACATCGCCCACACCAGCAGCGCCGGCAGCAGGGCCCACGCCGCGCCGCGCAGGAGGCCGTCGATGCCACTCTGGGTGAGCATCGCCACCAGCGCCAGGCCGGACAGCATCCAGATGACGACGGCCAGTCCGCGCCCGAATCTCGACCGGTACCGGTGGGGCATCCCTGCATCGTGGCACGCCCGGGGGAAGGGAAGCGTCGATGACCGTCTTCGAATCCGCCTCCAGCACGGACACCGCAGCACCGGTCGTCACCGTGCGCGACCTGGAGATCGACTTCTGGGTCGACGGCACCTGGTACCCGGCCGTGGTCGGGGCGAACTTCGAGCTGCGTCGCGGCGAGGTGCTGGCCCTGGTCGGCGAGTCCGGATCGGGCAAGTCCACCACCGCGATGGCGCTGCTCGGCCTGCTGCCGAAGAACAGTCACGTGCGTGGGTCGATCGAACTCGGTGGGCGCCAACTGGTGGGGGCCGACGCCCGCGACCTGCGGTCGATCCGTGGCCGGGACGCGTCGGTGATCTTCCAGGAACCGATGACGGCGCTGAACCCGGTGTACACCATCGGCTTCCAGATCGGTGAGATGCTGCGCAGCCACAACGCGATGTCGCCGAAGGCGGCGCGGGCGCGGGCGATCGAGCTGCTGACCATGGTGGAGATCCCGGACCCGCAGCGCCGGGTCGACTCCTACCCGCACCAGCTCTCCGGTGGGCAGCGGCAGCGCGCGATGATCGCGCAGGCGCTGGCCTGCGACCCGGAGCTGCTCATCGCCGACGAGCCGACGACCGCCCTCGACGTCACGGTGCAGGCCGAGATCCTCAAGCTGATGCGGGATCTGAAGCACCGGATCGATGCGGCGATCGTGCTGATCACACACGACATGGGCGTGGTCGCGGACATGGCCGACCGGGTGCTGGTGATGAAGGACGGCCGGATCGTGGAATCCGGCACGGCGGACGAGGTGTTCAACCGGCCGATCGAGGCGTACACCGTGCAGCTGCTCAACGCGGTTCCGCACCTGGGTTCGGTGACCAACGCCGACGAGCTCGAGACGCTGGCGCAGATGGATGAGGCCGTCCACGCGCCGGACGAAATCGGGGTCACCGCCTACACCGCCGCCCGGGAAGCCGCGGAACCAGAGGTGTTCCGGGCCGGCCTCGCCGAAGGGGTCGAGGCGATCGTCGAACTCACCGACGTGGCGATCGAATACCCCAAACGTGGTCGCACACCGGCGTTCCGCGCCGTCGAGGGGTTGACCCTGCAGTTGGGCCGCGGCGAGGTGATGGGTCTGGTCGGCGAATCCGGTTCGGGCAAGACGACGATCGGTCGGGCGCTGGTCGGACTCCTGCCGATCGTCGAGGGCGCGGCGAAGGTGGTCGGATCCGACATGGTCGGAATCAACCCCAAGCAACTGCGCAAGGTTCGCCAGGACGTGTCGTTCGTCTTCCAGGATCCGGGCTCGTCGCTGAATCCGCGGCTGCCAATCGGAGAGTCCATCGGCGAGCCGTTGCTGTTGCACGGCATGGGCAAGGGCAAGGAGCTGAACGGGCGCGTCGAGGCGCTGCTGGATCGGGTCCAGCTTCCCCGCTCCATGCGCAACCGCTACCCGCACGAGCTGTCCGGTGGTCAGCGTCAGCGCGTCGGCATCGCGCGGGCCCTGGCCCTGGAACCCAAGTTGCTGATCGCCGACGAGCCGACCTCGGCCCTTGATGTGTCGGTTCAGGCCAGGGTCCTGGAACTGTTCCAGGAACTGCAGGAGGAGAAGGGCTTCGCCTGCATCTTCATCACGCACGACCTTGCGGTGGTCGAGATCCTGGCACGGCGGATCGCGGTGATGCACCATGGGAGGCTCGTCGAGCTCGGTACGCGCGAACAGATCCTGAACAATCCGGCACAGGACTACACCCGTCGCCTGATCGCGGCGGTGCCGGTGCCGGATCCTGAGGAGCAGCGGCGTCGACGAATCGCGCGGGACGCCATCCTCGAGGCGGGTGTCGGTCTGGACGAGCAGGACGAGCAGGCGGGCGTGGTCCCGGACATGACCGAGCAGCAGGCGCGGGAGAAAGCCAAGGAGGCGCAGGCGACCCAGGGGCCGGGCCCGAATCTGGGCGGCGTCTGATCGCCCGCCAGGGGCCGTCCGCCGGCGCCCGGTTGGCCGCCGTCCGCCGGCGGGCGCGCGTCTAGGCTCGCCAGGTGTCCGCCCGCCTGCTCGCCGTCCACGCGCACCCCGACGACGAGTCGCTGACCATGGCCGCCACCTTGGCCTCGGCCGCCGCCGCCGGGGCGCACGTCGCACTGGTCACCGCAACCCTCGGCGAGGAGGGGGAGGTGATCGGCACCGAGCTGCAGGGCCTGGTCGCGTCAAGGGCCGACCAGCTCGGCGGCTATCGGCTGACCGAGCTGCGGGCCGCGTGTGCGGCGCTCGACGTGGGGGAGCGGCTGATGCTGGGCGGGCTCGGCGCGTTCCGGGACTCGGGTATGGCGGGAACCGCGTCGGCCGATCATCCGCGGGCCTTCACCCGCGCGAAGCACGGCGGGCCGGACCACGACCGGGCATGCGCGGCGCTTGCGCAGGTGATCGACCAGGTTCGGCCGCACGTCGTGCTCACCTACGACGCGGACGGTGGATACGGGCACCCGGACCACATCGCCGCGCACGACGTCGTGATGGGTGCGATCGCGTCGTCCGCCTGGCGGGTGCCGAGGGTCATGGCGGTGGTGCGGCCGCGGGCCGCGACCCGGTCGGCGTTCGCTGCGGTGTCGGTGCCGCCGGGGTATCGCGCGGCGGGCCCGGACCTGCTGGACGAGCATCTCGTCGAGGACGCCGACGTCGCGGTGTCGGTGCCGACCGCCCCCTGGTCGGCGCAGCGGCGGTCGGCGCTGGCCGCTCATGCCACCCAGGTGGAGCTGCTGCCGGGAGGGCTGTTCGCGTTGTCCAACCGGATCGCTCAGCCGCTGCCGGCCGCTGAGCACTTCCGGGTGTTGGCCGGCGCACCGGTGCCCCGTACCGCCGACGGAGCGGTCACCGACGACCTGGTCGCCGGGCTCGACCTGGACCCGTGATGCCCGAAGGCGAAGGCTCGGACGCCACGCGGCCGCCGGTCGAGGGTGCGGTGTCAGAAGGGGCAGCGACGGACCTGAGTTGCGCCGATCCAATGCTTGCCGAATCGGGCGAATCGGGCGCGGAGACGGGTCCTGGATCAGCGCGGCATCGGGGGGCGGGCGCGGCGGCGGATTGGGTTCTCGTGGCTTTGATCACATTGCTTGTCGCTTGGACCGCACTGCTCGGCGTCGCCTTCCTGCCCTGGCACATCGGCCCGGTGCCGCTACCGATCAGCGCCTTGCTCGGGGTGGGCGCGATGATCCTGGCTCCGCGTGCCTGTTACCGCCTCACCGGCACGTTCGTCGCGGCGACCTTGCCGGTGGCCGCGTGGTTCGTGGTTTCAGTGTGGCTGGTGACGATGCGCAACCCGATGATGCTCGGCCAGGCGCTGAGCGTGGTTCAGGGCCAGTGGCGGGTGATGCTGCTGCTGGGCCTGGGGTCGCTGGCCGCCGCCGCGACCCTTACCCTGCTCTGGGCGGAGCGCACCCGTGCGCGCTATGCGGATCCGCCGGCCGACCGGCCCGCGGACGACGCCGGGGCGGGCGAACCGACCGTGGGGTCACCTTGACCGGGCGTGGCGAACCCGGCCGTGTACATGTCGCCGTCGGCCCGGGGTGATACTTGACGATGCCTATCGGTGACCGAGTCGGTCGCCGGGATCGAGCTGGAGAACCGAAGTGACCTATGTGATCGCCGAGCCCTGTGTCGACGTGCTGGACCGTGCCTGCGTCGAGGAGTGTCCGGTGGACTGCATCTACGAAGGCGCGCGGATGCTCTACATCCACCCGGACGAGTGCGTCGACTGCGGCGCGTGTGAGCCGGTGTGCCCGGTCGAGGCGATCTTCTACGAAGACGACGTGCCGTCCGAATGGGCCGACTACACCAGGGCCAACGTCGACTTCTTCGACGACCTCGGCTCACCGGGCGGCGCCTCGAAGACCGGCAAGGTGGGCAAGGACGACCCGATGATCGCGGCATTGCCGCCCATGGGTGAGGGCCACTGACGATGGCCGCCGACCGGTCGACGACGTCGGTCGCCGCGGCGTCGGCTTCGCCGACGCAGTCGGCCACCGGTACCTCATCCGGGTTGCGGCCGCCGGCCGCCGTCAACCGGCTGCCGGACTTCCCGTGGGACACGCTGCTGCCGGCCCGACAGCGGGCGGCCGAGCACCCGGGTGGCATCGTCGACCTATCGATCGGCACCCCCGTTGACCGGGTGCCGCTGCCCGTCCGCCGAGCTCTTGCCGACGGTTCAGAGGCGCCCGGGTACCCGACGGTGCACGGCACCCACGCGGTGCGCAAGGCCTACACGGACTGGCTGGAACGGGCGCACGGCGTCACCGGGCTCGACCCGGCCGACGTCATGCCGACGATCGGGTCGAAGGAGTTCGTCGCGTCGTTGCCGACGTTGCTGGGGCTGCGGACCGGCGACACCGTGGTCATCCCGGAGCTGGCCTACCCGACCTACGAGATCGGCGCCATCATGGCCGGGGCCACCGCGGTGCGGTCCGACTCCTTGACGTCACTTGGCCCGGAACGGGTCGCGCTGCTGTGGCTGAACTCCCCGTCCAATCCCACCGGGAAGGTGTTGCCCGTCGAGCATCTGGCGAAGGTGGTGAGCTGGGCGCGATCCCGCGGCACGATCGTCGCTTCCGACGAGTGCTACATCGATCTCGGCTGGGAGTCCACGCCGGTGTCGATCCTGGACCCCGAGGTGTGCGGCGGCGATCATACCGGCCTGCTCGCCGTGCACTCGTTGTCCAAGCGGTCCAACATGGCCGGCTACCGCGCCGGGTTCGTCTCCGGTGACCCGGCCATCGTCGCCTCGCTGATCGCCACCCGCCGGCACCTCGGCGCGATGGTGCCCGGCCCCGTGCAGGCGGCGGCGAAGGCCGCGCTCGAGGACGACGCGCACGTCCTGGCGCAGCGCAGCCGGTATGGCCATCGTCGGGAGGTGCTGCGGGAAGCGTTGGACGGAGCGGGTTTCCAGGTTCTCTCCGAGGCCGGACTGTACTTGTGGTGCACCCGCGGGGAGCCGGCGATGCGCACCGTCGACTGGTTCGCCGACCGGGGCATCCTGGTCGGCCCGGGCACCGTCTACGGGCACGCCGGCCAGAAGCACATCCGGATCGCGTTGACCGCGCCCGACGACAGGGTGGCGGAGGCCGCCCAGCGGCTCGAGCGGCGCGGCCGCCGCTGACCTCGCCCGGAAGCGCCCGGACTGCCCGGAAGCCCGGACTGCCCGGACTGCCCGGAACTGCCACCGCCCGCCGGGTCGGTGCCGGCTTGCTCAGTCGGGGAAGGCCTTGCGAGCCGCGGTTTCCGCCTTCTTCCAGGCGGCAGGGTAGGCGGCCCGGGCGATCACCCGTCGCTCCCGACATCCCTGGATCACCCTGCCTGCGGCGATCCCCGCCCGCGGGTCGGCGACCTCGTCCACCAGCTCGCGCAGTCGATCCTCCAGCACGCAGGCGTCCTGATGATCGCCGAGCACCTCCTGCAGGCCCGCCAACGCCTCGAGAAAGCCTGCGACGTCGCCCTTCTCGTGCAGTAATTCGGCGGCGTAGCGGGCCCGCTTGCCGTAGATGCGCAGTTCGTGCAGCTCATCGTTGGGCGGGTTCTTGCCGAACCGCTTGTGCAGCTTTCGATGCGCCTTGCGCAGTGCCCACCATTCGCCGGCAGCCAATTCGTGCAGGTCTGCCCAGGGGTCGGCCACCGGCGGCTGGGCCGCGGCCTCCTCCAGCTCCGCCAGCAGGGCCTGATAGCCGGGATCGTCCAGCTCGCTGACCAGCTGGTCGCGACCCGCGACGCGTTCGGTCTCGAGGCGGCTGATCAGGTGCTCCAGGGCGCCGGTATCCGAATCACCCAGCTGCGCCGCCTCCCGGTGCAGCCGGTCGATCATCACGTCGTGATCGCGGATCACACCGAGAGTGCCGGCGAGTTCGCGGACGTCGCCGCGCAGCCGGTCGGTGGCCACCCGGTCAAGGGCGGGGCGTGCCGCCTTCAGGTAGGCGCGCACCCGGCGGGTGGCCACCCGCATCTTGTGCACGTCCTCGATGTCGCCGCCGCGTCGACTGCCGTCCTCGTGCGCCCGGATGTCGGCGACGGCCTTGCCCAGCACCGGGCCGATCGAGTCGGCGATCTCGGTCGGGATCAGGCCGGGCCGGCGGGGTGCTGGCCGCGGCGGCGCCAACGTCTGCTGGTCCAGGGCGTCATCGACGTCGGCGACGTCCACGATCTGGCCGGGCCCGGCAGCGGGCGGCTGGGTCAGCGCGGTCGGCGTTCCGTTGGCCTTCTTCGACCGCTTCCCGGATGCATCCCCGTGATCGGCCTTGCCGCCGGTCTTGCCGTCGGTCCGGTGACCGTCCTTCGGTCGTTCGTGCAGTGCGGCCTCGGTGAACAGGTCCTGGTGGACGATCGGTGCCGGCCTCGGCACTGCGCGTTGGCGAGATCGGGGAGGCACCCCCGGAGTATCCCCTACCGGGGCCGTTGGCCGGGCCCGGACCCGCCGGACGGGCCGGCGCACTACTGCGCGTGCAGGCTGGCGTTCAGGCCGCCCCAGGAGCCCGCCCGCGGCACCGCCTCCACCCCGCCGGTCAGCGAGTTCCGCCGGAACAGCAGGCCGGCCGCGCCGGACAGGTCGCGCGCCTTGACCGTCCGCTGCTCGCCCTCGGCGATCAGCGTGAGCTTGGTGCCGGCGGTCAGATACAGGCCGGCCTCCACGACGCAGTCGTCGCCCAGCGAGATGCCGACACCGGAGTTCGCGCCGAGCAGGCAGCGCGCGCCGATGGTGACCTGCTCCTTGCCGCCGCCGGACAGCGTGCCCATGATCGACGCGCCGCCGCCGACGTCGCTGCCGTCACCGACGATCACGCCCTGCGAGATCCGGCCCTCCACCATGGATGTGCCGATCGTGCCGGCGTTGTAGTTGCAGAAGCCCTCGTGCATCACCGTGGTTCCGGCGGCCAGGTGCGCGCCCAGCCGGACGCGGTCGGCGTGCGCGATCCGGACACCGGAGGGCACCACGTAGTCGGTCATCCGCGGGAACTTGTCCACCCCGAACACCGCCAGTCGGATGCCTGCCTCCAGTGCCCGCAGGCGCGCCCGGTCGACCTGCTCCGGCGGCACCGGACCGAGGGAGGTCCAGGCGTTGTTGGGCAGCACGGCGAAGACGCCGTCGAGGTTGATAGTGCGCGGTTGCACCAGGCGGGTCGACAGCAGGTGCAACCGCAGGTAGGCGTCGGAGGTGTCGGTGGGCGCGTCCGCCAGCGACGCGATCCGCGTGTGTACGACCCGCAGCGTCACCTCGCGGATGTCGTCGGTCCGTTCGGCCAGCCGTAGTTCGGGCTGCTCGGTGACCGGGGCGCCGGGTTCGGTGACGAGCAGGCCCGGTGCCGGGTACCACACGTCCAGGACGGTGCCGTCGGCGGTCACCGTGGCCAGGCCGGCGCCATAGGCGCCACCCGGCACGGTCGACGGGTCGGAGATCGCGGGGGCAGCGGTCATGACGGCGAGCCTATCCGGGACGATCCGGCCGCCGATCTCCCCCGGGCGAGCGCACCCCGAGCGCCGGTCCCTCCGGACTCGGACCGCATCCCGGCCGGCCGGTCCGGTCCCGTCACAGACCGCCGTGCGCTCTTGCCGGTTGCTCCGATCACGGCGCGACGGTGATCCGGACGGTGCCCGCCGGGAGGGTCTCGTCGGACGGCGTCCACCGGTTGTCGGTCCACAACCGGTCGTCGACGGTGAGGTCGGTGATGTTCATGCCGGTGGCGTGGGCGACCGACCAAGCGGCCAGGCTCCGTCCGGCCGCGTCCGGCGTCAGCTCGGCGACCGCGACGTCGACGGTCGCCGTCCGGCCATCGTCGGTGACGTCCCGGACGGTGATCCCCCCCAGCTCGGCGGCCGCGGCGGCCAGCGCCGCGGCGAGTTGGGGGGTCGCGCCGTCGGTGCCGGGCGGCGCAGGGCGGTTCGGCGCCGGCGCGGTCGGGCGATACCCGCCGGGCTCGCAACTCAGACCCAACGGCTCGACGCCGGAGAGGCTGCGAACCAGCGTCGTCGCCTGCGGCTCCCACTTCGCGTACGCGTCCGGGTACGCAGACTGCTGCACGGCCTGTGCCGCCTGGGTCAGAGGCAGGTCCGGCCAGTTGTCGACCTGCAGCAAAGCGTCGTAGAACTTCCCGGATGCGTAGACGGGATCCTGGATCTGCTCCTTGGTTCCCCACCCCTGCGACGGCCGCTGCTGGAACAGACCGACCGAATCGCGGTCACCGTCCGCGCGGTTGCGCAGGCTGGACTCCTGGTATGCCGTGGCGACGGCGATGATCCGGCCCCGGTCCGGGATGCCGCGCGACAGTCCGACCGCGTTGATCGTCGAAGCGTGGTGCAACTGCGCCACCGTCAACTCCACCGCCGGCGAGGACGAGCCGTCGATGGTCAGCCCGGGGACGGTGCACTCGGCGGTCCCGCTGAATGCGCTGCGCCACACCAGCAGACCGGCCGTCACCGCGCCCGCGAGCAGCAGGACGACGCCGCCCACGACGAGGCCGAACTTCACGGGCTTTGGCATCGCCACCGACGGTACTGTGCCCAGCGTGTCCGACTCCGCCCTGCCAACCGCCACGGCACCAACGGCCCCGGTCCTGGATCTCTACGGCGACCCCGCGGAGCTGACTGCTGCGCTGGTGGACATCCCGTCGGTGTCCGGCGGCGAGGGACCGATCGTAGACGCGGTGGAGGCGTCCTTGCGCTCGTTGCCGCATCTGCGGGTCCAGCGGGTCGGCAACAGCGTGCTGGCCCGCACCGACCTGGAGCGGCCGACCCGCATCCTGCTGGCCGGGCACATCGACACGGTGCCGATCGCCGACAACGTGCCCTCACGCCGGGACGGCGACGTCCTGCACGGCTGCGGCACCACCGACATGAAATCCGGCGACGCCATGCTGCTGCACCTGGCCGCCACCCTGCCCGCGCCGGCCCGCGACCTGACGTTCGTGTTCTACGAATGCGAGGAGGTCGACTACGACCGCAACGGCCTGACCCGGATCCAGGCCGAGTATCCGCAATGGCTGGCCGCCGACCTCGCGATCCTGGGTGAGCCGACCAACGGCAATGTCGAGGCCGGCTGCCAGGGAACGGTGTCGGCGACGGTGTCGGTGCCCGGCCGGCGGGCGCACTCGGCGCGATCCTGGTTGGGGGACAACGCGATCCACCGGACCCGGGAGGTCCTCGAGCGGTTGGCCGGGTGGCCTGCGCGGACCGTCGACATCGACGGCTGCCGGTACCGGGAGGGGCTCAACGCCGTCGGCATCAGCGGGGGTGTCGCCGGCAACGTCATCCCCGACGAGTGCGTCGTCCGGGTCAACTTCCGCTTCGCACCCGATCGCAGCGTGGATCAGGCGGTGGATGTCGTGCGGGGCCTTTTCAACGAGTTCGAGGTGACCGTGCTGGACGTGGCCGCGGGCGCCTTGCCGGGTTTGTCGGCGCCGGCCGCCGCCGAGTTCGTGGCCGCCGCGGGCGGCCGGGCGCAGGCCAAGTTCGGCTGGACCGACGTCGCCCGATTCGCCGCGCTCGGCATCCCCGCGGTGAACTACGGCCCGGGTGACCCCTCGTTGGCGCACACCCGCGAGGAGCACGTCAGCATGAACCAGATCCGCGAGATGACCGAGGCCCTGCGTCGCTACCTGTCCTGATTGCGCCTGCTGTCGGATTCGGGCCGGCTGTGGGATGCTGCACGCCGATCGAAGGGCGGTAGGCGATGACCGGCTTGCGGGTGGACGCAGTCGTCATTCCCGGCGACGCGGCCGAGCGGATCGACTATCCGGCGGACACGATCTGGTTGCGTGCGGTCGATCATGGCGACATTCAGGTCGCGGACTACACCAGTACGGATCGGGACGGTCCGCCGGCCCATCGGCATCCCTGGGACGAGCTGCAGATCGTCGTCGAGGGTGAGGTCGAGTTCCTGGTCGGCGGTGTCTGGTCAGGCGGGGGCTCCGGAACCGTGCAGTTGCTGCCCAAGGGGGAGCCCCACTCGGTGCGGGTGCCCAGGGGGACGGCCCGAATCGTGCAGGTCTCCATCGGTCCGCCGTACGACGCGTTCGCGCGGGAGATGGCGCGCTTGTTCGCGGCCGGGGCCCCGCTGCCGGAGATCGCCGAGGCGGCGGGCAGGTACGGGGTGACCCTGGCCTGACGGACGGCAGATGAACCCTTGGCGAAGACCGGCGAACGCCCGCCGCGGGCGCGGCGCCCGGGCCACGACGACGTCACTACTGTTGCCAGGTGACCGAATTTGAGGATCCATCGCTGCCGTCGCCCGACGGGCAGGTGCCGGAGCGGTTCAAGGGACCGGTCAGGTTGCGCGGCGACCAGCGGTACCAGACCACCAGCACGACCGACCAGCGGCTGCTCGACTCGCGCGGGCCAAGCGACTGGGTGCACACGGACCCCTGGCGGGTGATGCGGATCCAGGCCGAGTTCGTCGAGGGATTCGGCGCCCTCGCCGGCCTGCCGCGGGCGGTGTCGGTGTTCGGCAGTGCCCGGACCAAGCGGGGCACGCACTACTACGGAAGGGCCGAGGAGATCGGGGCGGCGCTGGCCACCGAGGGCTTCGCGGTGATCACCGGCGGCGGGCCGGGGATCATGGAGGCCGCCAACAAGGGTGCGAAGAAGGCCGGCGGACTGTCCGTCGGGCTGGGCATCGAGCTGCCGTTCGAGCAGGGCCTGAACCGCTACGTGGACCTCGGCATCAACTTCCGCTACTTCTTCGCCCGCAAGACGATGTTCCTCAAGTACTCCCAGGCCTACGTCTGCCTGCCCGGCGGCTTCGGCACCCTTGACGAGCTGTTCGAGGCGCTCACGCTGACGCAGACCAAGAAGGTGACCAAGTTCCCTGTGGTGCTGTTCGGTTCGGAGTACTGGGGCGGGCTGGCCGACTGGGTGCGCAACTCGGTCGCCGAGGCCGGCAACATCTCGCCACCCGATCTGAAGCTGCTGCACGTCACCGACGACGTCGACGACGTGATCCGGGTGGTGCACGACTCGTACAAGGCCTGGGAGGCGACCCACTGACCGGCCCGTGACCGCGGACGCGTGGTGGTGTCCGGCCGGTCGGCCCGGGCCTGCTGAACGGGAAACCGGCGGGCGACCCGGGCCACCGGATCGCCGGCTGGGCATAGCCGGTGCCTGCGCATGGGAGGATGGCCCGCGTGTTGCGCTGGTTGACCGCAGGTGAATCCCATGGCCCCGCTCTGGTGGCCGTGCTCGAAGGCCTCCCCGCCGGGGTGCCGGTGACGTCGTCCGACATCGCCACCCAGCTCGCCCGGCGGCGTCTGGGCTATGGCCGGGGCGCGCGGATGAAGTTCGAGCAGGACAAGATCAGCATCCTGGGTGGCGTTCGGCACGGGCGGACACTGGGCGGGCCCGTCGCCGTCGAGATCGGTAACACCGAGTGGCCCAAGTGGGAGCAGATCATGGCGGCCGACCCGGTCGACGAGGCGGTGCTGGCGGGTCTGGCCCGCAACGCCCCGCTCACCCGGCCGCGACCCGGGCACGCCGACCTGGCCGGCATGCAGAAGTACGGGTTCTCCGACGCCCGCCCGATCCTGGAGCGCGCATCCGCGCGGGAGACTGCCGCGCGCGTGGCGCTGGGCACCATCGCCCAGCAATACCTGCGGGCGGTGCTGGGCGCGGAGGTCGTCTCGCACGTGGTGTCCATCGGTGAGGCCGAGGCGGTCGGCGGGCCGCTGCCGCTGCCCGAGGACCGGACGGCGATCGACGAGTCCCCGGTTCGGGCGCTCGCCGCCGAGTCCACCGAGCGGATGGTGGCCGAGATCGAGGCGGCCAAGGAGGACGGCGACACGCTGGGCGGCGTCGTCGAAGTGGTCGTCTACGGACTGCCGCCGGGCCTGGGATCGTTCGTGCACGCCGACCGCAAGCTGGACGCCCGGCTGGCCGGGGCGCTGATGAGCATCCAGGCGATCAAGGGCGTGGAGGTCGGCGACGGGTTCCTGACCGCCCGCCGCCGGGGGAGCGCCGCGCACGACGAGATCGACCCGATTCGCGGCGGGGTGAGCCGGCGGTCCAACCGGGCCGGCGGCATCGAGGGAGGCATGACCAACGGCGAGGTGCTGCGAGTCCGGGCGGCGATGAAGCCGATTTCCACCGTTCCGCGGGCGTTGGCAACGGTGGACGTCGCGACCGGTGAGCGGGCCCAGGCGATCCACCAGCGTAGTGACGTGTGTGCGGTACCGGCCGCCGGTGTGGTGGCCGAGGCAATGGTTGCCCTGGTGGTGGCGGACGCGGTGAGCGAGAAGTTCGGTGGTGACTCGGTGGGCGAGACATCCCGCAACGTGGCCTCCTACCTGGACGCCATCGCGGCCACCCGACCGTCCGTGTCCGCTGTCGACGAGTCCGTGTCCGCTGTCGACGAGGATGCGCCGGCCGGCGCGGTGAGTCGATGACCGCGAACGGTCGGGCCGGGGTTCGACCGATCGTGGTGCTGGTCGGCCCACCCGGCGCGGGAAAGACATCGGTCGGCGGGACGCTGGCCCGGATGACCGGGAGCCGGCTGCGCGACACCGACCAGGACATCGAGACCACGTCGGGGCGGCCGATTCCCGAGATCTTCAGGACGGATGGGGAGCCGGTCTTCCGGGCGATGGAACGGGCCGCGGTGGCCACCGCGCTGGTCGAGCACGACGGGGTGCTGGCGTTGGGCGGCGGATCCGTGCTGGCCGAGCAGACCCGCGCGTTGCTCAAGCAGCACACCGTGGTGTTCCTGTCCCTCA
Source organism: uncultured Actinomycetes bacterium (assembly GCA_964476495.1). Taxonomy (GTDB): domain Bacteria; phylum Actinomycetota; class Actinomycetes; order Mycobacteriales; family Nakamurellaceae; genus Nakamurella. The sequence goes on from CAYZBB010000006.1 coordinate 83,860, forward strand.
CCATGCCGACCGGGGTACGACGCACCGGCCTGGCCACCAACCGGCCGCTGCTCACCGGGGTCAATCCGCGCGCGACGTACAAGGCCATGCTGGACGCGCGGCTGCATCTGTACCGGGAGGTGGCCACCCTGGTGGTGCCCACCGACGACCTCACGATCGAGCAGGTGGCCACCGTCATCGTCGAGGAGCTGAAGCTGTCGTGACCCGGCCGGTCGTCGTCCGGGTCGCGTCCGGTGCGCCCTACGACGTGACCATCGGGCGAGGGCTGCTCGGCGAGCTGGTTGCCGCGGCTCGGGAGACGGGTGCGTCCCGGGTGGCGCTTGTGCATCCGCCGACTCTGCTGCTGACCGCCGAGACGATCCGGGATGCGTTGCGGGACGCCGGGTTGGATGTCCACCTGCTCGAGGTGCCGGACGCCGAGGACGCGAAGAACCTCACGGTGCTCGGCTTCTGTTGGAACGTGTTCGGGCAGATCGGGATCGACAGGCGCGACCTGGTGATCGGGCTGGGCGGTGGCTCGGTCACCGATCTCGCCGGCTTCGCGGCGGCGACCTGGCTGCGCGGTGTGCCGGTGATCCAGGTGCCGACCACTCTGCTTGGCATGGTGGACGCCGCGGTCGGCGGGAAGACGGGCATCAACACCGACGCCGGCAAGAACATGGCCGGTGCGTTCTACGAACCGCGCGCCGTGATCTGCGACCTGGCCACCCTGGAGACGTTGCCCGGACACGAGGTGGTCGCCGGACTGGCGGAGGTCGTCAAGTCCGGGTTCATCGCCGACCCGGAGATCCTTACGCTCATCGAACGCGACCCGGACGGAGCCGTGGATCCCGCATCGCCGGTGCTGGCGGATCTGGTGACGCGCTCGGTGGCGGTCAAGGCCAAGGTGGTGGCGGCGGACCTGCGCGAGTCGGAGCTGCGCGAGATCCTCAACTACGGGCACACTCTCGCGCATGCCATCGAGAAGCGGGAACGCTACCGGTGGCGGCACGGCGCGGCGGTGTCGGTCGGCCTTGTATATGCCGCGGAGCTGGCTCGGGCGGCCGGGCGGTTGGACGACGGGACCGCCGACCGGCATCTGACCGTGCTGCATTCCCTGGGCCTGCCCACCACCTACGATCCGGACGCTCTGCCCGAGCTCGTGCGAATCATGGGTTCGGACAAGAAGACTCGTGCCGGCACGCTGCGGTTCGTGGTGCTGGACGGCCTGGGTCGGCCGGGACGGCTGGTCGGGCCGGACCCGGCGCTGCTGGCGGCCGCCTACTCGGTGGTCGCCGGCCAGGGGCGGCGTTCGGCGGCGGTCGACCTGGGCTGATCCGGGCTCGGCCGGCCCGAGTGCCGGCGGTGATAGTCCCGAACCACCACCACCAACAACGGGCCCCAGCACAGCAGCGGCAGGTAGCAACCGACCATCAACGCAGCCCAGAATCCGCTGTCGAAAACGAATCCGGTGCCGGACCGCCGAACACGGTCAGCCGCAGGAAGTTCACCGCGGCGAATGTCCAGATCACGGTCAGCACAATCGCACCCGTCGTCGCCAGCACGGTGACCCCGCGCGCCGTCATGGCACGAAGACGACCCGGCCGGCGGCGGCCGAGCCCCAGGTCCGCTCGACATCCGCGAGTGCGACCGGCCGTGCGGCAACGTCGATGCCGTCCCCGGTCACCAGGTCCAACACCTCCGCGTACCCGCGGGCGGCATCGGTCACCGGCAGCGGCCGGCCCGAGCCGCTACCCATCAGGTGGACGGGTGCGCGGCGCAGCGTCATCGCCGGCAGTCGGATGACCTCGCCGGCGGTCATGCCGACCAGGATGTGCGTGATCGGGCGCCGGCCGTTGGCGCCCTCCGCAAGCGCGCCGAAGACCGCTTCGACGGGTGGTCCCCACAGGTAGTCGCAGATCAGGTCGTACGGCGCAGCGGCCGCCACGGCGGCGCGCAGGTCGTCCGGTGACCGGTCGACCGGGATGGCCGCGTCCGCGCCGCGGGCCACCAAGGCGTCGAGCGCCTGCCGGTTGCGTCCGGCCACCACCACCCGCGCCCCGCGGCGCAGCGCCAGGTGGGTCGCGATCCGACCGGAAAGGCCGGTGGCGCCAAGGATCAGCACGTTCGAGCCCTCGGCGACCGCACCTTCCCAGACGATCGTCTTCCAGGCCGCACCACCGGGGTTCAGCACCGCGGCGGCCGTCACGTCGTCCACCCCGTCCGGGACGGGGAACCAGGCGCCACGGCGAAGCAGGGTCTGCTCCGCCATCCCGCCGAAGGGCGGCTGCGGGATCATGAACGCAACCCGGGAACCGTCCGCCAGTCGGCCGACCCCGTCGAGGCCGACCACCTGCGGGAACGCTGTCGGCGCGTAATGGATGCCGTTGGCCATGGCGCGGTCGGACGGCTTGAGCGCGGCTGCGGTGACTCCGATCACCGCAGTCTCTTCGCCCGCCTGCGGGGCCGGAAACGACTCGTAGCGCGGACTCTCACCCACCGCGTGCAGCACGGCGGCATTGATTCGATGCGTGGTCATGTTGACCTCCTCCGTAAACCCGTTCACTATGAACGGAGTGTACGCCGATATTCCGTTCATGATGAACGGAATATTGAGGATGGGGGCCGACCTGGATGAGTGAGGACTACTACGCCGTCTGGCTGGACATGATCGGCCGGGTGTCCCGTCCGAGATTTCGCGAACTGTTGCTCCGCCGGGCCGGAGTCACCCTGGACCCGGAGTTGGCCCAGTACCTGGTCACCGTCGGGCTCCGCGGGCCGATCGGCGTCGTCGAACTCGCCGGGCTCCTCGACGCCAACCATCCCAAGGCCAGCCGGTCGATCGCTCGCCTGGAACAGCTGGGCCTGGTCGACCGGCGGGACGGCGCCGACGACCGTCGGATCAAGACCGTCGTGCTGACCGACGAGGGCAGGCGCCTCGTCGACGCCATCAACCGCGGGAGACGGCTGCTGCTCGACGAGGCGTTCGAGGGGTGGAGCGAGCGGGACAAGGCGTCGTTGGCCCGGCTCACCCGGCGGCTGTCGGACCGGATGGCCGAGCTGATCGAATCTCTGGACGATCCCCGCTGAGCGCCGTGCCCGACTCGGGTCAGCAGCTGATCATCCGGGCGAGCAGGCCGGTCACCGGGTCCCGGTCGGTGATGCAGTACACCGATCCGGCCGGATCGAGCAGCACCGTGAACCGCTCCGCCACCTCCTGGACGGCCGCGCCCAGCACCTGGTGCCGTTCGGTCTCCGCGGCGCGGTCGTCGCAGGCCAGGTCGATGTGCGCGGTCGGTGGGTGACGGTCGTCGCCGACGGCCTGAACCATGAGTCGTAGTGGCATGCCGGGCGGCCGGACGAAGGGATGGAGTGCGGGGACGGACGACTGCGCGGCCGCCCAGCCGGTGAGCCCGGACCAGAACTCGATCTCCCGTGCCGCGTCGGTGGCGCGCACGTCCAGGCATACCTGGTCGACCAGCGACACGTGCCCGTCCCACATCGCCGGCTCCGGGCGCCGTGCTCCGGCATGCGCGACGAAGCAGAAGGTGAACCCGGCCCGCGACGTCAGCACCAGGTAGCCGTCGGGTGCCTCGAACACGACCGCCGCGCCGAGCTCGACGGCCGTGCGGGCAGCCGCCGCGGGATTCGGCACGTGCAGGTCCAGGTGGGCGTGAAGTCCAGGAACGCGCAGATCCAGAACACGTCGGCGGGCACGGCGCCACGGTACCCAGCGGGAGGGTGCGACGGTCAGTAGCCGATGAACGCGTCCGTCCGGACGGTGCGCGCGCCCTGCTCGCGCAGCGCGTCCGACATTGCGTTGACCATCGCCGGCGGGCCGGACACGTAGGCGACCCGGTTTCGCAGGTCCGGCACCGTCGACCGCAGCACGTCGGCCGAAAGGAACCCGTCCACGACCCGCCAGGCCGCCGGTACCTCCGAAGGGGTGCCCGGTACCGCCAGCACCACGGGAATGCCGAACGCAGCCAGCTCCTCGCGGTAGGGGATCTCGGCCGGATCGGTGACGCCGTACACCAGCACCGCGTCACGACCCGTGCGGACGCACTCGGCGAGCTGGGACAGGAAAGGGGTGACGCCGATGCCGCCGGCCACCAGCAGCAGCGGCTGCGTCGTGTCGCTGGGCAGCACGAAGTCGCCCCCGACGGTGGTCGCCCGCAGGTGGGTGCCGGTGGGCAGTGCGGCCAGCTCACGCTTGAAAGAGCTCGCGCCGCCGGCGGGGATCTTGATGCCGACCGACACCGATTCGCCGGAGCGGTCCGTCGTGGCGATGGAGAAGATCCGGCGAGTGCCGCGGGAGTCGGCCCGGGTGTGCGGCAGGGTGAGCTCCAGGTACTGGCCCGGCCGGAAACGCACGGGCGCGTCCGGGGCGAAGACGAATTCGGTGGTGGTCGGCCCGAATGTCCGCCGGCCGGTCAGGGTGAGCCCGATGCCGCGCCGCTGGCCGAGCAGGAACGCCGCCACGTTGCCGACGATCAGCGCCAGCTCGGGGGTCAGGGCGACGGGCCCGAGGTCGACGGTGACCAGGGTGGGCAGCGCGAACAGCACCGCGACCCCGGCCGCCACGGACAGCTGCTGCCGCCGGGTGGGCGGCAGGGTCAGCGGCTCGGTGAGCATGAAGCCGGCCAGGAACACCACCGGGGTCGTCACGAACGCGTACTCCAACGCGGCACCGGCGGCGTCCCCGTCGGCCAGCCGGAAGCCGACCATGAGTGCGGCGGCGACACCGACGAACAGCAGGACGACCGGCAGCTTGCGGGTCCGGTACGCGATCACGAGGGCGAGCACCACGACCGCGGGCAGCATCGGTGCGGTGGCCACCCACCACACCCCGCCGGACAGCTGCAGCAAAGTCACGAACAGCACCCCGAACGCGGCGGGATTGACGAGGTGCCGCCCACGGTAGGCGATCAGGTACTTGGACGCTGATGCGGCTGTCGCCGCCAGGGCAGTCGCCAGCAGCTCGAGCGGTTCGGTGCTCGGCCATAGCAGGAAGAACAGCAACCCAGCCGTGATCAGGCTCGACTCGGCGTGCGGGTGCACCCCGAACATGGCCCCGTACAAGCGGTTCGAAGCGTAGGTCACCACCAGCAACACGGCCAGGGTGGCGGCGAGGGCGTCCGGTCCGTAGTACAGGACTCCCGCGAACGACAGCCCGAAGGCCAGGACCGTGAGCAGCCCCAGGCAGATCAGCACCAGCCGGTACATCGTGGCCCGGCCAAGCAGCCCGTCCGCGGCATTCCTGACCCGCACCGTCACCGGTTGCGCCGTCGTCGCAACGGCCGTGGTGGTCATGCTCATGTGAACAGCTCCCCTTCGAAGGTGGACGACGCCTGGGCCGAAGAGTCGGCGAACACCCGCAGCCAGTCGGCGCCGAACGTGCCGGCCAATGCGCGGGTCTGCTCGGGCGCGGTGAAGAACAGGGCGGTGGCCAGGCCGTCGGCGACCATGGCCGAGCCGGCGATCACCCAGGTTGCGACGATCTCGCGGACGGGTTCGCCGGTTCGTGGGTCGATGATGTGGTGCAGCCCGGACCACGCTCGCCGGTTCCCGGCGGAGGCGGCCATGGCATCGTCGGACAGCGGCACGACGCCGATCACCTTCGTCGTGTCCCGGGGGTGCTCCAGGCCGACCCGGATGCTGTCCGGTCCGTGGTGCAGCAGGTCCCCGCTGCCGTCGACGACGAACGACCGGACGCCGAAAGAGGTCAGCAGGTCGCCGAGAATGTCGACCAGATAGCCTTTTCCGGCCGCGCCGACGTCGAGCACAAGGGGCCGCGTCGTGGTGACCACCGGCCCGTCCCAACGCATCGTCTCGTCCCAGGCGGGAGTCGCGCGGATGGTCGCCATAGGAGCGAACCGGTGGCCGGCGTCATAGCCCAGGTCGGCAAGGGTGCCGCCGACCAGCGGGCTGACCGCCCCGCCCGTGCCGTCGTACAGGCGCCGGTAGAGGTCGATCAGCGGCACCGCCTCGTCCGGGAACGCTACCGTCCCGGCCGATTCCGCGAGCCTGCCGACCAGGGAGTCGTCGCGGAACCGGGACCAGGTCCGGTCGAACTCGTCCACCCGGGCGTGCAGCGCGGACCACTGCGCCGGGGTCAGCGGCCGGTCGGTGTCGATCTGCCACCGGGTGCCGATCGCCTCGAACCGCCGCGTGTGCGGGCGGTGGTCCGTGCGGGCCTCCGCGGTGGCCTCAGGCCTGCGCATCGGACTTGATGGTCTGGACGGCGGCGTTGAAGCCGCCTGAGGTGAGCGAGGAACCGGCCACCTTGTCCAGCGACACCTGGTCGATGTCCTTGCCGACGATCAGGTCAGCGAAGTTGTCGACGAACTCGGCCTGGTACTGGCTCGACGGCGGCTTGGTCGCGCCGCCCTCGGCGCTGGCCTGTGTGATGACGTCGTCGGCGATGGTCAGGGTGATCGTCACCTCCTCGGTCCCGCCGGGGCTGACGTAGGTGCCGGTCGCGCTGTAGGTGCCGTCCTGGTAGGTGGAGCTCGTGGCGGCGTCGGTGGCGTCAGCGGCGTTGTCGCTCGCCCCGAGCGCGGTCGAGCTGCTTTGCGCAGTAGAGGTACTCGCCGACGTGCCCGCCGTGGCGGTTGCCGATGATGCGCTCGCCGCGGAGTCGGTTCCCGAGGACTGGGCCGACGAACTGCACGCGACCAGGCCGATACTGGTTGCGCCGAGCAGTGTCCAGCCTGCCAGCGACGCGTAGATGGTGCGGCGCCGGCGGTCTCGACGCGCAGCTGCGATCCGGCCCGTTGATAGGACGCCGTCGTCGGGTGGCTGCGAGGTTGTGGTCATTCTCAGGGCTCCTGCCGCTGTCGGGGGCGGGGCGCCCCCCGCCCCGGCTGCACAGGCGCGCCCGCGGGGTGGTGGGCACCGGCGGCGCTGTAGGTAGCCCCCAGGTGAGGTCAGCCTCACTGCCAACCCGATGTCGGCCACGTTATATGAGCGTTTGAGCTTCCTGGCCCAGTGCGCACTGAGCGGTTCCTGTGCGATTCCTATGGTTCGTTCGCAATGCAACGGGACCGGTGGCGTGATCAGGTCCGGCGGATCGCCCTGGCGCTCTCCCGCGCGATCAGCCCCGCGATCCAGGCCGCGACGCCGACCACCCAGGGCATGCCGGTCAGCTCCCAGGTCATCACCACCGCGAACACCGTGCTGCGATGGCTGACCGCGAGGACGGCGGCGGCCCCGACCAGCGCCCACTGCGACATCGAGGCGGGAGCTCCGACGGCGGCGGCGGCCACCGCGATGCCGGCACCTAGCGCGGCGCCGATCGAGAGCGCGGGAGTGAGCAGGCCGCCGATGATGCCCGCCCGCAGACACGCGCCGGTCAGCGCGATCTTGAGAACCACCAGCAGCAGGAACCCGCCGGCCGCCGGGAATCCGGTGAGGTCCGCGCCGTCCAACAACGCCCCGTCTCGCATACCGACCTGTGGCGCCAGGGTCAGCTCGATGATGCCCTTGCCGTTGCCGGGCAGCGTCGGCCACCACACCGCCGCCAACCCGACCAGGCCCATGGCTGCAGTCATCGACGCGGGTCCCCGAACCCAGCCGACCGGTTGTCGGGCCATCGCCCGGCGGGCCACTGCATCGAGGGTGATCGCCACCGCCCCGGCGAGCGGGCCGGCGGCGATCGCCCAGACGGCGAGGGCGGTCGTCGACCCCATCTCGAACGGATGGCTCGGCACCGCATACACGCGGCCCGATCCGAGCACGGTCCACGCCGTCACGGTGGCCAGGCCGCTGGTGACCACCAGCACGATCCAGTCTGCGGGCCGTAACCGCGGCACCGCCTTGCGGAGCCGGGCCAGCAGTCGGTGCCGGCGGGTTGGCGGCCCCTGGTCGGGTGCGGCTGGTGGTGCGGCGATCGCAGCCAGGGCCAGCGCGGCGAAGACGACCCCGGCGATCGGGACGTTGTAGACCGCGGCCAGGCCACCGCCCGCACCGGCGGCGATCAACACCCGCCGGTCGGTCGGGTCCAGGCCGAGCCGATCCGCGAACTGGGCCCCGGCGGCGGCGCCGACCTGCCGAGGTGCCCCCTCCCGACCGACCGAGGCACCCCCGCCGACGGCGACGGCCTGCAACAGCGCGTCCAGGCCGGTCCGTAGGATCGGCAGCCGCGCGCCGGCGGTGAGGGCATCGGAAACGGTCGCCGGTCGGCCGCTCCGGCGTAGCCACGCCCAGCCGAGCCCGACGACCAGCCCGCCGAGGACGGCTCCTGCGATCCGTCGCCAGTCCGGTGCCGCCTCGATGCCCTGTAGGAACGTGCCGGAGTCGTACCCGAAGAGCAGGCGCTGGGCGCCGTGCAGCACCAGTGTGACGAGGATGCCCCCGAACCCCGCGAGCACGCCGACCGCGGCGGCGAGCGCGACATGGCGCAGCAGGGTCACCCGCCGAATTATGGTCGTGACCGCCTCCCCGGGACCCGGCGCGTCGATCCGTTCGCTGCGGCCGGGCGGGCCGAACGACCCTGGAGACTCACGCCAGGTCCGGCCAAGATCAACACATGGCCGGGCCACCCATCGATCGGCTCGCCGACGACGACATGGTGCAGCTTGCCGCCGAAGCCTCAGGCACCCGTGCACATTTCGCGGCGGTGGTCGTACTGGACGGCGAGCCGACGGCGGAATCTGTACGTGCGCTGGTCGAGTCGCGGCTCGGTGCGGTCCCGCGGCTCCGGCAACGGTTGGTCCGGGCCCCATACGGGCGACCGATCTGGGTGGACGACCCGGGGTTCGACGTCGCTCGGCAGATCGGCCGTGTACCGTGCCGGGCACCCGACGACCGGGCCGCTCTGCTGGCGATCACGGCCCGGATCGTCGAGGCTCGGCTGAGCCTTGCTCGGCCACCGTGGCGGATCGGCGTCGTCACCGGCCTGGCCGGTCGTCGTGCGGCGCTCGTCGTTGTGCTGCATCACGTGCTGGCCGACGGCCTGGCCGGCCTCACCCTGCTGTCCGGACTCGTCGACGGGCCGGCGCCGCCCTTGCCGGAGCCGCGACCGTGGCCGACGGCGGCACAGCTGAGGGCGGACGCGTGGGCGAGGCGGCGTCGTCTGGCCGCCGGCCTGCCGGTCTTGCCCGGCCGGCTGTGGGCGGCCGGGACCGAGCTGTTCAGCGGTGGTCTGCACACCGCGCCGAGATGCTCGATCAACGTCCGTCCGGTCGGCGAGCGCCGGGCGCTGGCCGTCGCCGAGGCCGACTTGACCGCAGTGATCGACGCGGCGCGAGGGGCGGGCGCCACGGTGAACGACGTCGTGCTCACTGCCGCCACCGGTGCGCTGGCCCGGTACCTGGCCGGGTGCGGCGAGACTCCCGAACGACTGGTGGTGTCGATGCCGGTCGCCGCGCGTCGCCGCGCAGGCCTCGGGCTGGGCAACAGCGTAGGGGTGCTGCCCGTGTCGTTGCCGTTGACCGGTTCGCCGCAGGAGCGACTACCGATGGTGGCCGCGGTGACGCGCGCCAGGAAGACCGAGGTACCGGGCGCGTCGAGCCTGCTGTACGGACCTTCCGTCCGGATCCTTGCCGGGATCGGCGGGTTCGGTGCGTTCGTCGGGCATCAGCGGCTGGTCAACACCTTCGTGACCAACGTGCGCGGGCCGTCGGACCTGGTGACGCTGGGCGGCTCCCGGGTGATCGAGCTGATCCCGGTGTCGGCGATCAGCGGCAACGTCGGGGTGGCGTTCGCGGTGCTCAGCTACGCCGGCCGGCTCACGGTGACCGTGGTTGCCGACCCCGACCTGTGCCCCGACGTCGATCTGCTGGCGGGTTGGGTGCAGGACCAGCTGGACGCATTGACGCACTGACGGGCCGGCCCCAGCGGCTGTCCCCAAGGGGCTGTCCGAGTGGGGAGGGGGTCACGCGGCCGCCGGACGCCTACGATCGTTGGTCGTGACGTCGCTGCACCACACCAGGCGCTCCACCGTCCGGGCCGAGCTCGCCGCCGAGGGCATCGACGCGCTGCTGGTCACGGATCTGATCAACGTGCGCTACCTGACCGGCTTCACCGGGTCCAACGCGGCCCTGTTACTGGTCGTCGGCGACGACGAGGAGCCCGAGAGGGAACACGGACACACCGACGAGGTCCCCGATGGTGCCGACGCGCGTACCCGCTTCTGCACCGACGGCCGCTACACGCTGCAGTCCCAGGCGCAGGTGCCGGATCTGCCGCGACTGATCGCCCGGCCGTGCGACGTCGCGCTGCTCCGCGGGGCGCCGGCGGGAAGCGTCGGTTTCGAGGCGCGCTCACTGAGCGTCGCCGATCACGATGTGCTGTCCGCGGTCGCCAGGGAGCTCGACCGGCCCGTGACGCTGCGGGCCACCCTGGCCGCGGTCGAGAACGCCCGCGCGATCAAGGATCACACCGAGATCGAGGCGCTGGACCGGGCGTGCGCGGTGGCCGACCAGGCCCTGGCCGACCTGCTCGCCGCGGACGGCCTGCGGCCCGGACGCACCGAGCGTGAGGTCGGTCTGGAGCTCGACCAACGGATGCGCGAGCTGGGTGCCGAGGATCCCTCGTTCGAGACGATCGTCGCGGCCGGTGCCAACAGTGCGATTCCGCACCACCGCCCCGGCCCGGCGGTGTTGACCGGGGGCGACTTCGTCAAGATCGACTTCGGTGCGACCGTCGACGGGTACCACTCCGACATGACCCGCACCTTCGTCCTGGGCGAACCGCGGCCATGGCAACGGGAGATCTACGACCTCGTGCAGGCCGCGCAGGCGGCCGGGCGCGTGGCGTGCGTCGTCGGTGCAACCGGCGACGAGGTGGACGCGGCGGCCCGCACGGTGATCGCCGACGCGGGTTACGGTCCGCAGTTCGCCCACGGCCTCGGCCACGGCGTGGGCCTGCAGATCCACGAAGCGCCGGCGCTCGCACGGGGAGCGGCCAGTATCATGGCGCCCGACATGTGCGTGACCGTCGAGCCCGGGGTTTACCTGCCGGGACGCGGCGGGGTACGCATCGAGGACAGTGGCGTGGTCACCCCCGACGGGTATCACGTCCTCACCCGAACCTCCAAGGACCTCGGCGTGCTGTGACGGCGCCCGGGCGGACGGGTCGGACCAGCGAAAGGCGCAACACCCGCACCATGGCCAGCACCAGCGACTTCAAGAACGGGCTCGTCCTGAACATCGACGGGCAGTTGTGGCAGATCACCGAGTTCCAGCACGTCAAACCCGGAAAGGGACCGGCTTTCGTGCGGACCACCCTGAAGAACGTGGTGTCCGGCAAGGTCGTCGACAAGACCTTCAACGCCGGCGTCAAGGTCGACGTGGAGACCGTCGACAAGCGGGACATGACCTACCTGTACAAGGACGGCACCGACTTCGTCTTCATGGACGGCGAGACCTACGACCAGATCCACGTGTCCGGCGACATCGTCGGCGACGCTGCCGACTACCTGCTGGAGAACCAGGAGGCCATGGTCGCGCAGAACAACGGCACGGTGCTGTACGTCGAGCTCCCGGCGTCCGTCGAACTGGTCGTGTCGCACACCGAGCCGGGACTGCAGGGCGACCGGTCCACCGGTGGCACCAAGCCTGCGACGTTGGAGACCGGTGCGGAGATCCAGGTGCCGTTGTTCCTGAACACCGGGGACAAGATCAAGGTCGACACCAGGGACGGTCGGTACCTGGGCCGGGTCAACAACTGATGACCAGTTGGCAATGACATGTCAGCACGCAGCAAGGCCCGCAAGCGCGCCCTCGACGTGCTCTACGCCGCCGAGGCGCGAGGCGTGAGCCCGCTCGTCGTCCTGGACGAGCGGATGACCGAGCCCACCGACGCGGACCGCCACTCCTGGTCGCCGATCGGCGACTACGCCGAAGGCCTGGTCCGCGGGTTCGTCGAGCACCAGAATCGGGTGGACACCCTGCTCGCGGAGCACTCCCGCGGCTGGACCGTGGAACGGATGCCCGCGGTCGACCGTGCCATCCTGCGCATCGCGGTGTACGAATTGCTGTACTCGACCGAGGTGCCGCCGGCGGTGGTGGTGAACGAGGCGGTCGACGCGGCCAAGGTGCTGTCCACCGACGACTCGCCACGATTCGTCAACGGGGTCCTCGGCCAGCTCGCGGTGATCACGCCGCAGCTGCGCGGTGTCTGACCGCGGCGTCGGCGCGGGCTCCCCTGCAGGGCTGATCAAAGCGGCGCCCGAGCAGGCAAATGGGCCGCGCCGACGCTGACTTGATCAGCGGACCACGGCCACGCGCTCGTGCCGTTGCCTATTCGCCGAGCTCGGTGCCGGCCGGCAGCACGCCCCACCGAACGAGCTGGTCGGTCAGGTCCTCCGCGCTCATGTCGTAGATCACGGCCAGTGATCGCAGATCCTCGGAGCGGATGGTGAGCACCTTGCCGTTGTAGTCACCGCGCTGGGACTGGATCGCCGCGGCGTAGCGCGCCAGGGGGCCCGCCTGGTGTGCCGGCAGTTCGGCCAGTCGCTGCAGGTCGATGACCAGCTTCGGACTCGGCGCACCCCGGCGGGTCGCCCGGGCATCCGGCAGCAGTTCGGCCACCGGTACGCCGTAGAATTCGGCCAGTTCCGCCAGCTTCGCCACCGTGACGGCCCGGTCTCCGCGCTCGTAAGAGCCGACGACGACAGCCTTCCAACGACCCTCGGACTTCTCCTCGACTCCGTGCAGGCTCAGACCCTGCTGGGCGCGAATGGAGCGCAGCCGAGCGCCCAGGGCATGGGCGTAGTCCTGGGTCATGACGGCTCCCCTGGTGCTGATGGTGTGTGTCCCGGTGTCGCAACACGCGAGTGTATACGCAGAGTAGTCGCATTGTGCGCCGGTGTGCCAACCGGACTCACCGGCCGCGGGGCGCCCCGTGAGGGCGTCTTGCGGTCGGGTCATCGGTCCCCGCTTGGTAACATTGGCGGTCGACCACCCTTTAAAGGTCCGTCCAGTGAGGCGGGAAAGGAGGTCTGCACTCGGTGCATGCGCGCCCTGCACAGGCCAGCACGTCCGGCGTCGAACCCGTTGTCGGGGGCGCCGTTTCCATCCCGAACCCGTCCGGCCCGAATCCGTCCGAACCGGATACTGCCGCGGCTGCGATCGTCACCGAGATCCTCGGCGAGGCCCAGATCGCCCGCACCATCGACCGGATCGCGCACCAGATCCTGGAACGCAACGGGGAACGGCCCGTCGTGCTGCTCGGCATCCCCACCCGCGGTGTCCATCTGGCCAGGCGACTCGCGGATCGACTGACCGCCTTCACCCGCCTGCCCACGGAGGCCGGGTCACTCGACATCACGCTGTATCGGGACGACCTTCGCCGACGCCCACCCAGGGTCCTCGAGGAGACCCGTATCCCGACGGGCGGCATCGACGACTCGATCGTCGTCCTCGTGGACGACGTCCTCTACTCCGGCCGCACCATTCGGGCGGCGCTCGACGCGCTGCGTGACCATGGCCGGCCGGCGGTGGTGCAACTCGCGGTCCTGGTCGACCGGGGACATCGGCAGCTGCCGATCCGCGCGGACTACGTGGGCAAGAACATCCCGACCGCGTTCGGAGACGACGTGGCCGTGCGGCTGACCGAGATCGACGGCGTCGACGGCGTGGAACTGGCCCGCGTCGTGCCGCCCCATGGCACCGGCGGACGGAAGGGGGAGTGGACGTCATGACCACCATCCAGGACATCTCCCGCCCGGTCCGCCCGACCGCCGCGTCCCGGCCGGGTGTGCCCAGCCTGCCCCGGCACCTACTGTCCACCGGAGACCTGACCAGAGCCTCCGCCGAGCTGATCCTGGACACGGCCGAGCGGATCGACCAGGCGATGGCCGGCCGCGAGGTGCGCAAGCTGCCGACCCTGCGCGGCCGCACGGTGGTCAACCTGTTCTTCGAGGACTCCACCCGTACCCGGATCTCGTTCGAGCTGGCGGCCAAACGCCTGTCCGCGGACGTGATCAACTTCTCGGCGAAGGGTTCATCGGTGTCCAAGGGCGAGTCGCTCAAGGACACCGCATGGACGCTGCAGGCGATGGGTGCCGATGCCGTGGTCTGCCGGCACTCGGCGTCCGGTGCGCCGCAACAGCTGTCGGGTTGGGTGGACGGGCACGTGATCAACGCCGGTGACGGCACCCATGAGCACCCGACCCAGGCGCTGCTGGACGCATTCACCCTGCGCCGGCACCTGGGCGGACTGGACGGCCGCAGGGTCGTGGTGGTCGGCGACGTCCTGCACTCCCGGGTCGCCCGGTCCAACGTGCTGCTGTTGTCCACCCTGGGCGCCAAGGTCACGCTGGTCGCGCCGCCCACGTTGGTGCCCGTCGGCGTCCGCACCTGGCCCGCCGACGTGTCCTATGACCTGGATGCGGCGCTGACCGGCGCGGACGCGGTGATGATGCTGCGCGTGCAGCGGGAGCGGATGAGCGGCGCGTTCTTCCCGACCGAGCGCGAGTACTCCCGCTGGTACGGGTTGGATGAAAGACGTCGAGGTCTGCTAGCGCCGCACGCGATCGTCATGCACCCCGGGCCGATGAACCGGGGAATGGAGATCACGCCGCAGGTCGCCGACGGCACCAACTCGGTGATCGTGGAACAGGTCACCAACGGGGTGACCGTGCGGATGGCGGTGCTGTACCTGCTGCTGTCCGGTGAAATGGAAGGGTCGCTGTGAGCTCAGAGCGGGCGGGCGGGTTGGTCATCAGGGGCGGTGCGCCGTACGGCGAGGCACCCGCGGACATCCTCGTGCTGGATGGGGTGATCGCCGCGCTCGGGACCGACGCCGCCGCCGATCCCAGGGCCGTGACGGCTGAGACCGTCGACGCCGCAGGCCTTGTCGTACTGCCCGGGCTGGTCGATCTGCACACCCATCTGCGGGAGCCGGGGCGCGAGGACGCAGAGACGGTGGCGACCGGGTCGGCGGCCGCCGCGCTCGGCGGGTACACCGCCGTCTTCGCGATGCCCAACACCGACCCGACCGCCGACACCGCCGGTGTGGTCGAGCAGGTGTTCCGGCTCGGCGAGCAGACGGGCCTGGTCGACGTGCACCCGATCGGCGCGGTCACCGTCGGCCGCAAGGGCGAGCGGTTGGCGGAGCTGGCGGCAATGGCCACCTCCGCCGCGCGGGTCCGGGTGTTCTCCGACGACGGCGACTGCGTCTCCGACCCGCTGCTGATGCGCCGGGCACTGGAGTACGTCAAGTCCTTCGGCGGTGTCATCGCCCAGCATGCGCAGGAGCCCCGGCTCACCCAGGGCGCGCAGATGCATGAGGGTGACGTGTCGGCCCGTCTCGGACTGACCGGATGGCCGGCGGTCGCCGAGGAGGCGATCATCGCTCGGGACGCACTGCTGGCCGAGCACGTCGGGAGCAGGCTGCACGTGTGCCACCTGTCCACCGCCGGGTCGGTGGAGATCGTCGCCGCGGCCAAGCAGCGCGGCACCGAGGTGACCGCCGAGGTCACCCCGCACCACCTGCTGCTGACCGATTCCCGAGCGGCGGGCTACGACCCGGTGTTCAAGGTGAACCCACCGCTGCGCACCCAGGCCGACACCGAGAAGTTGCGAGCCGGGCTGTCCGCCGGCGTGATCGACATCGTGGCCACCGACCATGCGCCGCACGCCAGTCAGGACAAGGAAACCGAGTGGGACAACGCCAGTCCAGGCATGCTCGGGCTGCAGACCGCGCTGTCAGTGGTGATTCTCACGATGGTGGAGCCTGGCCTGCTGGACTGGCGGGGCGTCGCCCGGGTGATGTCGGAGTCGCCGGCCAGGATCGGCGGGCTGAGCGACCAGGGACGCCCGATCGCCGTCGGCGAACCGGCCAACCTGGCGCTGGTCGACCCGGCGGCGCGGTGGACCGTGCGCGGCAGGGAGCTCGCCTCGCTGTCCCGGAACACCCCGTACGAGGGGATGGAGTTGCCTGGTCGCGTGGTCGCCACCTACCTGCGCGGTCGCTGCACGACGTCCGCGGTCGCCTTCGCGGGGATGGGGGCCTGACATGGAACGGACTCTCTGGGTGCTCGGGCTGGTGCTGGTTTGCGTGCTGGCCGCATGGGGCCTTTGGGCGGGTTGGAAGCACCGCGCCGAGCGGCAGGCCGGTCTGCCCCGGCTGCCGATGGTGCCGAACGCGGTTGGTGAGGTGGTCACGCCGCCGTTGAGCGGCCTGTACGTCTCCACCACCACCGCCGGGAACTGGCAGGACCGGATCGTTGCGCACGGCCTCGGCGTTCGCGCGGATGCGACGGTGCGGCTCACCGATGCAGGCGTGCTGGTCGACCGCGACGGTGCCGACCCGATCTTCGTTCCGATCGAGGACCTGGTCGAGGTGACGACCGCGCCGGGCATCGCCGGCAAGGTGATGGGTCGGGCGGACGGGATCCTGATCATCCGCTGGCGACTGGGCGATGCACAGCTGGACAGCGGTATCCGCGCCGACGATCGTGACGCGCAGAGCGATTTCATCGACGCCGCGGCCGGCCTGATCGGCAGGAACAAGGGGGCCAGGACATGACGCCGGCGGTGCTGGTGCTCGAGGACGGAACCGTCTATCGCGGTGAGGGTTTCGGTGCAGCCGGGACGACGTTCGGCGAGGCGGTGTTCGCCACCGGGATGACCGGCTACCAGGAGACGCTGACCGACCCGTCCTATCACCGCCAGGTGGTGGTGGCCACCGCCCCGCAGATCGGCAACACGGGCTGGGTGGCGGGAACCGGCACTGACGCAGGAACGGCCGCCGGAACCGGCTATGGCGTTTCCGACGACGAGTCCGACGCAATCTGGGTGGCCGGGTTCGTGGTCCGCGACCTGTCGCCGCGGCCGTCGAACTGGCGAGCCACGTCGTCGTTGCCGGCGGAGATGGAACGGCAGGGGATCGTCGGGATCGCCGGGGTCGACACCCGGGCCTTGACCCGACGGCTGCGCACCGCGGGCGCCATGCGGTGCGGCATCTTCACCGGCGATGCGGTCACGGAGGTGGACTCGATGGTCTCCCGGGTACGGGAGCAGCCGCCGATGGCCGGCGCCGACCTGACCGGCGACGTGACCACCGAGGACGGTTATGTGGTGCCGGCCGACGGCGAGGAACGTTTCAGCGTGGCCGCGATCGACCTCGGCATCAAGGCGAACACCCCGAGAATGCTGGCCGCCCGGGGCATCCGGACGTACGTGCTGCCGGCCACCAGCACCATCGAGCGGATCCGCTCGCTGGGCGTCGACGGCGTCTTCCTGTCCAACGGGCCTGGTGACCCGGCCACCGCCGACGCCATGGTGGGGCTGACCAGGGAGGTTCTCGACGCCGGGATCCCGCTGTTCGGAATCTGCTTCGGCAACCAGATCCTGGGCCGCGCCCTGGGTTTCGGTACCTACAAGCTCAAGTTCGGGCACCGCGGGATCAACCAGCCGGTGCGCGACCATGCCACCGGCCGAGTGCTGGTCACCGCCCACAACCACGGTTTCGCGGTGGACGCGCCGGTCGGCGAGGTGTCGGAGACCGAGTTCGGCCGGGTGCGGGTCGCCTTCAGCTGCCTGAACGACGACGTCGTCGAGGGACTGGAG
Source organism: uncultured Actinomycetes bacterium (assembly GCA_964476495.1). Classification (GTDB taxonomy): domain Bacteria; phylum Actinomycetota; class Actinomycetes; order Mycobacteriales; family Nakamurellaceae; genus Nakamurella. The sequence goes on from CAYZBB010000006.1 coordinate 101,361, forward strand.
TGCCTGGATCGGCCCGCGTTCTCGGTTCAGTTCCATCCGGAGGCCGCGGCCGGTCCGCACGACGCGGGATACCTGTTCGACCGGTTCGTCGACCTGATGGGACTGGAAGCCGGCCGGGTCAGTCCCGGCCGGAGCACCGACGCAGACACTGGGAAGGTTCCCGCCTGATGCCGCGCCGCACCGACCTGAACCATGTCCTGGTGATCGGTTCCGGGCCGATCGTCATCGGACAGGCCTGCGAGTTCGACTACTCGGGCACCCAGGCCTGCCGGGTGCTGCGGGATGATGGCATCCGGGTGTCGCTGATCAACTCCAACCCGGCGACGATCATGACCGACCCGGAGTTCGCCGACGCCACCTATGTCGAGCCGATCAACGCCGAGTTCGTCGAGAAGCTACTGGCTGACCAGGCACAGCGCGGCCATCCGGTGGACGCGGTGCTGGCCACTCTCGGCGGACAGACGGCGCTGAACACCGCGATCGCGCTGGATGAGCGGGGCGTGCTGGAGAAGTACGGGGTCGAGCTGATCGGCGCCGACATCGCCGCCATCCACCGGGGCGAGGACCGGCAGATCTTCAAGGACGTGGTCCGCTCCGTCGGCGGGGACGTGCCGCGCTCCGCGGTGTGCCACACCATGGACGAGGTGCGGGCCGCGGTCGCCGAGCTGGGCCTTCCCGTCGTCGTCCGCCCCTCCTTCACGATGGGTGGCCTCGGCTCCGGGATGGCCTACACCGACGAGGATGTCGAGCGGATCGCGGGCGGAGGACTGGCCGCGTCCCAGGCCTCCTTCGGGCCGGGGGACGGGGGCGCGAACACCCATGCCTCGGTGCTCATCGAGGAGAGCGTGCTCGGCTGGAAGGAGTTCGAGCTGGAGCTGATGCGGGACGGAAACGACAACGCTGTCGTCGTCTGCTCCATCGAGAACCTGGACCCGATGGGCGTGCACACCGGTGACTCGATCACCGTCGCCCCGTCGATGACCCTGACGGACCGCGAGTACCAGCGGATGCGCGACCTTGGCCTGGCCATCCTTCGGGAGGTCGGTGTGGCCACCGGTGGCTGCAACATCCAGTTCGCGGTGCATCCGACGAACGGCCGGATCATCGTCATCGAGATGAACCCCCGGGTGTCCAGGTCCTCCGCGCTGGCGTCGAAGGCCACCGGCTTCCCGATCGCCAAGATCGCCGCCAAGCTGGCCATCGGCTACACCCTCGACGAGATCGTCAACGACATCACCAAGGAGA
>CAYZBB010000007.1:0-31660 GCA_964476495.1 uncultured Actinomycetes bacterium
GCCCTGGGTCTCGCCCTGCGGTCCAGCGGCGCCCAGGGTCGAGTCGGCCGGACCCGCCGCGCCGAAGGCGCCCTGGGTCTCGCCCTGCGGTCCAGCGGCGCCCAGGGTCGAGTCGGCCGGACCCATCCCCCTATCCCGCCGAGACTTGCGCGAATTGCCCCAAATGGGAGAGCTAGCGTGCCCCGGATCGTGCATCGGCTAACCTCCCCTCGCGCAACGGATTGGACGGACCGACCCGCTCGGGCGCGTCCCTCGACCGTCCGGGCGCCGCACCGTTTGGGGCGCCCGAGGGAGCGATCCCTAGGGGTCGACCGATCGGACGCCAGGGGAGAGCACGGCTCAATCCGTTACCGCCCAATGGGTTAAGCGGGTTTCTGGGGTTTCCTGGGGAAACCGGGATTTCCGATGGCATAGGACTCGCAGGGTAAGATTCTCGCCCCGGAAGATCCCGGGGCAAACGGAGACGAAGATGATTGAGCGCGGTCTATCCCGGAACCCCATGCACCATCGGCGGATCCGGGCCGAGTACGGACTAGACGCGGCCGGAACCCATCGTGCCCTGGCGCGATGGGTCCGCTTCAAGGCGACTCTCGCCCCCGACTCTCGGTCGGCGACACGCCGACTCTCGGTCGCCGATCGCCTCGACTCGATTGCGCTTAACTTGGAGTCCTGCTAGTGGACCCTAACGCTACGCTGGCTCGTCTCAATGCCGCACTCGCCGATGGGGATCTTGACGGGGCCCGAGAGGCTCTCTCGGATCTTTCGGAATGGCTCCGGTCGGGAGGGTTTCTCCCCGATGCTTGGGTCTCCCGACTCCCGGCCCCTCCCGTGCCCCTCCCGGGGCCCCAGGACGGGCCCCTGACGCTCGCCTCGGGTTCCCTCGCCCGGACCCCGGGCGCCGCTCCTGAGGCCCGCTGGACGGTGAGCGTCGACTCTCGCGGAACACTGGCGCTCGCGACCGACAACGGGCGGACGGTCCGCCGGGCGAGTGTGCGGGCGATCTATCAGGGACACGGTGGGGCCGCAAAGGCCCCGAAGGGAGACGAACGATGGCGCTAGACGCGCGGTACCGTGAGGAATTCCTCACGGGCTACCTAGAGTGCCTACTTTGGCAATCGACCGACCCGGAGTCGGGAGACTCTCTCGAATCGCTCGGCTACACGCTGGCCGATGTCTCGGCCGAAGATCGGGCGACCGTCGAGGCCGAGGTAGCAGACTTCCTCGACGGTCTAGCCGGAGAAATCCTCGCTTTGTTGGACGCGAGGCCCGAGTACACGCCCGATATGGCGGGGCATGACTACTGTCTGTCCCGTAACCGTCACGGCGCAGGCTATTGGGATCGGGGCCTTGGACCCCTCGGGGATCGTCTCCATGAGATCGCAAAACCCTACGGGCCCCAGTCTCTCGCCCCGGCGACCGAAGACCACTCGGGGGGCCTTCAACTTGTTTCGTAGTTTCGTCGTCTCCGGCGCAGAAAGAATTGGTGGACAATGAAGACATGGGACATCGTGGGCTGGACGTTCAACGGGGCCTGCTACTGCCCCGCGCACAAGCCACCCGAATCGGACGAGACCCACCCCATCTTCGCGAGTGACGAAGGATGGGAGTCTGACGTATGCGACGTTCCGCACAATGCCGAAGGCGAACCTCTCCGATTCGAGACCCTGGGGGATCTAGCGTGACACCCATCGGCCGACGCACAACGCTGCTACTGCGCCTCAGTGCCGAGACTCTCGCGAGTCTAGCCACGATGGCAACGCTCGCCGGGATTCTCTGGGTTCTCTAGTGCCTCCCTCGCCCTTCTCATCGTGAGGGGGCGCATTCTCCACAACGCAAGCAAGAGGTTAGATCATGTCCGACCTGATAAGCCGCGGGCCGCGGCAATCCAATGACACGATGTGCGGCGCACACCCTGCCGCGGACATCGTGTATGTCCGCACGGGTCCGCTGACTACGGCGGGAGGGTGCGGCGCCTGTTACGACGAGGGGACGATGCCCACCCCTGTTTTTTACAATGCCCGAGCGTACCATGACGCCTACCTCGCGAGTCTTGCGAGTGAGACTCGGGCGATCCTCCGGGGGGGGGCGGGGGGATTCAATCCCCATCGGGTTCCGTAGGGTCTCTCTCCCCGCGCCCTCTCATCGTGAGGGGGCGCATTCTCCAAAACGCAAGCAAGGGGTTAGATCATGTCTGAATCCGCCAACGTCATCGTGGCTCTCGCCGGGGCGATCCGCGATCATGCCGCGGTAGTCGAGAGATCGTGCGAAGCCGTGGCCGCACTTGATACCGCGGCCGATCGTGTTACGGATCTCATCGCCAGACTCTCGTCGGGGGACTACGGGGCGTACGGGGCGACGGGTCCAGGGATCCGCGTTAGCGGACAGGCCGTCTACGTTTGGGTCCCGAAGCGTAACGGTAGCGTCTCTCTTGAAGACCTTCTGGCGAACGGGCCCGACTCGCCCGAGACGATCCTCGGGACGATCCTCGACGCTATCCGCCTGGACATCGTCAAGGTCAGGGAACACGCTACCTCGACCGAGTCCCGCCGGGACACCGTCCGGTCACTCGCCGATCGCCTCGCGTCGGCCCTGGACTCCCTCTCCCCGTCGACGAAGTAGCCGACTCGCCGGACCGACTCTCACGAGACCCCCGCCGGACGCTCCGGCGGGGCCTTCCCCTAGAAACCCCTCCCGAGGTGAACCATGGCTCGCGAGTACGTCCCCGTCTCTGAGGCGGAGATCCCGCCCGACACCTACTTCAGTGTCTCGGCCCGGAACCAAGGCCAAATCGTCGAGGTCGCGGAATCCGACGGCGGATCCGCCCCCCACGAGGCCGGATTCTCTCCCGCTTTCCAGCGAATCACGGATCGTTCGCTCCCCGTTAACCACCCCCATCGGACCGACTACTTCCGGCGGGTCCGATCTACCCGCCGGGACCGACGAACGGGACTCTGGGTTGCCAGGTAGTCGCCCCCAGTCTCGCCCGACTCTCACGAGACCCCGCCGGACGCTCCGGCGGGGTCTCGTCGTTTCCGGGCCCGAACCAGCTTCCCTCCCGGCAGCTTTCTTTTCATATTCTTTTCATGCCCCCCGGGGCCCCGCCGGATCGCCCGGCGGGGCCTCGTCGTTCCTACCCGACCCGCCCCCCCTGGCGAACACTCGCCCCAAGACCCCGCCGGACGCCCCGGCGGGGTCCCTTCGTTTCCGGCCGACTCCCTCCCTCCCGACCGTGCGACAATCCCGCTCACCATGGTGTCGGAGGGTTTCATTTTGACCGTTGCATATTGCGACGCGAGTCTCCGGACATGCGTACCGTATAGATTTCATACGCCTAAATCCTGGGCGCCCAACATCTTGTGGGTCCGCCTTCCCGTCCGGTCCCCGCCTCTCCACGGGGGCGCTCCCTTCTCGGCCCGCCCTCATGACGGCCGGGGACCCTACCCTATCCCCCTCCCGCGCTCCCCTCAACGGGTCCGGCCGCCCCGTCTTCCGAAGTTGCAGAAGACCCCCATCGGCCCCTCACGCTACCATTCTGCAATTCCTACCGATACCCTCCCGGCCGATCCCGCCCCGGTCGGATCCTCAGAACCCGCCCCACGACCCCTCCCGTCGGCCCTTACGTCCCAAGCACTTACGTCGGCCCCTTGTGGGACAAGGACTTACGAGGCCCTTGGGGCGTAAGGACTTATGCGTTTCACGACGTAACCCCTTGTCCCATAAGGGTCGTGTAAGTCCTTACGGGACAAGGGGTTAGGGGTAGCGAAAGGGCAGGGGGGTAGAGGGGGATGGGGGAGTCTAACGTGAACCAAGACCATCATTTTGTGGGTTTAACATTCGAGACACTTGTGGTGTTTCCCATCCCGGGAGCGTGAGCCAAGACCATCATTTTGCGAGTTCAACATTCAAGAAGGCTGTGGTATCCTAGGAGAAGAGGGTGGATCGTCAGGGATCCTGACCAGTTCTGCTGACGAGCGGGAAGGCCCCTGGGAGGCTCAAGGCGGGGATCCGGGGGTCGGGAGTGCTGCGAGACCCTGGGGGCTCGGGAGGCGACCGTGGAGGGGGGGGCGGGCGCAACTCGGGGGGAGGCGAGCCGCGTACGATGCCGGGGCGGATGACGGGCCGTCGGGTGTTCACGATGCCCTGGCACACGAAGTCCTGATCGGCGTCGATGTCGGCGGTACTCGGCAGCTCAGGATCCCGAGGAGGCCAAGGATCCCGAGGAGGCGAAGGCAACGGTTGCCTCGAAGGCAGAAGCCACCGTCACGACCGAGACGGCTCAGGAAGCGTTCCGGGACTCGCTGCTGCGTCGGTCGGGGTCGGTTCGATCTCGGCGTCGAATCCGGATGCCGATCGATCCTAGGGCTTCCTGGAGGGCTTGGAAGCGATGTCGTCGTAAGTCCTTGTGGCTCCGTCGGGAGACGGCGGTAGTACTAAGACTAGTACTCAATCATCATCTCAATGATGATGATCTCTTAGTACTCATCATCCATTTACCGATGATGTAGTTCATCCATCATCTACTTACATCATCTACATCATCGAGATGATGAGTACATCCATCCCATCATCCAAGATGATGAGTACGTCCATCCATCTCATCATACATCATCTACGTCATCAAGGATGATGTGATGTACTAAGAGCCCTTCGGGCTTCCGAGTTCTCCAGTACACCGGAGTTCTCGCTTCGCTCGAAGATCCTCGCTCCGCTCGGAGTTGCGCTGGGGCGCCCAACGTCTCCAAAAGCCCCCGTACGGCATTGTACTGGGATGAAAAAATCCGTCAACGAAGAAATCCGATGAAGAGTACGGGATGATGTAAGATGAGTAGGGATGAGGAGATGAGTAGGGTAACGAAAGTTTCACGATGGGATGATGAAGTACTAGTACTCAGAGGGAAAGAATTCCGAGGAGAAGGGATCAGGCGGAAGGGTCGAGGGGATCAGGAGTGATGACATCGACGGACGAAACAGAAGAACGGGTCGATTCGCGCAGAATCGCGCTCACTCGACCCGTTCTTAATTTTTCATCGTAAGTGTAGTACTCGTACGCGCGCGAGATCGGTTTCGGCTGGTGCAACCTGGCGTCGTCGGTTGCTTTGCTTCTTCACGGCGACGGTGCTTCTGGTCTTCTAAGCGATCCGTCGTTTCGTGATCGGTGGCTTCTGGCTTCGAGGCGTCCGTTGCCTTCTCGGCGTCGTGCGGCTTCATCGGGATTCTTAGCAGTACTTAGAGTCGCCGCTAAGTTTGGGCCCCATCGCCGCCAAGGCCCCTGCGAGCCCCCAGGACGAATCCGAAGGCCGAAACGATGCGGACTACCTGCGGAGCCCCAGGCGTCGATCCTAGGGCTCCGCAGGGGCCTTCTAGGGCTCCTCGGGATCTTGGGTGCGGGAGTTGGAGATGAGGGAGCCGATGAGGCGCGTGAGGGGGGGATCGTGGAGGGCGTCGCGGAGGTTGGAGATGAAGGCGGGTTCGCTGGAGGAGACCCGGGAGGACTCGAAGGGGTGGACGGTGAAGTGGCGGGTGAGGCGGAGGGAGCGATCGGTGGGGTCGGAGGCGACGGTGAGGAGTTTGTAGGTGTGGCCGAGTTTCGGGGCGTGGATGACGAGGGTAGCGCGGACGGACGTGGAGGTGGGGGACGTGTCGTAGTAGACCTGGACCGAGGCGGTGACGTGACCGTCGGTGGCTTTGGGGAAGAGGGAGGCTTGGTGGCGGAGGATGGCGACGAACGGGGGTTCTTCGGGCGGCGTGGCGCTGTAGTCGGGCAGGAGGGAGGGGATCGGCGGCTTCACGGCGGCGTCGTCTTTCGGGTTCACGGGGCGGGTCCTTTCGGTTGGGGATCGCGGAGGATCCGGGCGTAGACGGAACGAGGGCGGAGCAGCAGGAGGTCGCAGAGGAGGGAGCGCAGGGAGCGGAGGGTGAGGTAGCGGAGGGATTGGAGGAGACAGGAGGGGGAGCGGGAAATGCGGATGTAGGCGTGGGCGGCGACGACGATGTCGAAGAGCGGGAGGAGGAGGTACGGGGGGTCGTCGAAGGTGACGGCGCGGAGGTGTTGGAGGATGGGTCGGCGGATCCAGACGCGGCAGCGGTGGACGAAGGGGCGGGCGAAGGCTTCGGCGAGCGGGGAGTCGATGCACGACTCGACGACGTGGAGGGCGAGGGCGGCGCACTCGACGATGCGGAGCGGGTGGGTGGCGCGGTCGATGGCGTTGGGTCGGAGCCAGGGAGTTCCGAGGGGATCGACGGCCATGTAGATCGGCCGGGTGACGGCCGGGGCCATGACCTGGAGGGCAACGGGGTCGAGCAGGCGGGCGGCGGTGTGGATGCGGCGGAAGGGGAGACGATGGGCGCGGCGCAGCAGGGCGATCCGGTGGAGGTCGGCGGCAAGGTCGTCGGGGTCGTCGAGACAGCGGCGCTCGGCCTCGCGGATCTCGCGGTCGCTCATGGTCAGTCGCCCCAGGGGGTCAAGAGGAGCCGGGCAACGCTGTGGCGTTGTGGGGCCGGGGTGAGTCGTCCCTCGCGGCCGATCAGGATGCCGTACGCGGAGACGGACGAGGCCCATTCATGGAGCGGGGTGTGAGCCAAAAGATGGGGGAATTGAGACGCCTGGTAGACGCAATCGATTAGAGCCCGAGTCATTGGGGTATGGGGACTTGGTCCAGTCCCGCACCCCAGAACTACCGACGACGACCGTGCTTCCGCTCGGCGTTGAGCTATGGACAGGAGGTACCTCGGAGATCCGAGCCCTTGATCTTCTCTGGGGAACATCCGCTCGTGAAGGGCGAGGATCGGCTCGCCCCATCGGCACAGTAGGGCGATGAGGTCCCAGGGCGGGATCATGGCGAAGACTCTGTCGCGCTCGTAGGGGTCAGACCATCGGATCGAAGGTCCCGCACCGCCTGCCGCCAGTGCCGTCGCGTCGCCGAGGCGAGCGGCGGTGTTGAGCCGTTCCTCGGTGACGAGTCCGGCTCGCACGCGAGCGCGAAGCAGAGGGACTTCGGCGCCCTCGTCCCCCTCGGCCACTCGTCGTTCGAGTAGTCGGATCTCACGGTCGCTCATGTGGGTTGCTCGGGCGTCAGCAGGGCGTGGATGAGCGACGCGCGGACGTTCGCCCGGGGCTCCAGGGACGCCGCCTGGAAGAATTGCTTGAGGACCCAGTCGCGGTCGTGGTCCGCGCGGGGGACCGTCCACGCGGCGTAGCTCGCCTGGAGCGAGAAGCCATGCGGCGGTCGCCTGCGGGCGGTGACGTAGACTCCTCGGCAGTCGCCGTCGTCGTAGGCGGCGTTGCCAGCCCTGCGCGCCTTCTCTGCGAGTTCGACCCGTCGCCAGGCCGGTGTGTTGGCGGGCAGGGCGAGCCACTCGCGCGCAGCGGCGACGGCGGCGTGGGGGAGCCGGTCGGTGCTCCGCGCGGCCCAGAGCGGCAGGACACGTTCGGCCCAGCGGCAGGCGACCTCGACGAGCGAGCGTTCGGGCAGCAGCGCCACCGCGCGTTCGAGGCGCGTCTGCCACTTCCAGCCGGTCGCGCGTTCGGTCGTGCCGCCGGCCTGCCGAGCCACGGGGTCGCCGAGCCACGCCGCGGCGTCGAGACGCGGCTGCGAGACGAGTCCGGCCCGCACGCGAGCGCGCAGGAGCGGCACCCGGGCCAGGTCGTCGCCGTCGGCCACTCGGCGTTCGAGCAGCCGGATCTCGGGATCGCTCACGGCCGGAACCCCTCGCGTTCCGCCCACGCCATGCACTCGCGCAGGACGGCGACGCTCACGAGTCCGTAGTCGCGTCCGGTCGACTCTGCGATCACGTTGCCGTCCTGGTCTGACACCGAGAGCCGCATGGTGGCGAAGAGTCCCGGCTCGGCGTCGGCGAGTCGCTCGTCCTTGAGGGTCAGTCGCAGGCGCTCGTAGCGAGCGTCCCGAGCGCCCCAAGAGCGTTCCTGGCCGTCGTTGGCCCCGAACCACGCGCACCAGTCCTGGAGCGCCGCGTAAGCCCAGGACGTGCTGGTGCGGGGTGCGTAGGCCGAGGTGAATCCCTCGACGAAGCCACGGGCTCGGCCGCGCTCGTAGCCGAGGCGCTCGCCCGCTGACCACGCGCACAGCATGTCGTCGCGGTTCCGCGGGCTCGTCATGCCCTTGGTGTAGTAGTCGAACCAGTCCTTGAAGAACGGCGCGTCGGCCGCGATGTCTGCCACCCAGTTCACGGACCGCTTGATGTTCGCCCCGAGACCGCTCATTGTTCCGAGCCTTTCGTGATCTTCCACCAGCGTCGGATGACGGCTCGCGCGTAGTAACGGACCTGGTCGCTCATCGTCATGCCCTCAGAACCATCCGCTGGCCCGCCATAGGACCCCCGAACCCCAAGGCATGATCCAGCGCGTCCAACGTCATCGTGGCGCTAGCGAAGCACCGTCCCTTGGGGAACAGACTGCTCGGGTATACCCCATACCCCTCGGAGGGCGGGGCGGAGGCCGATGTCGTCGTCGGGTCTGGAGGCGCGATTCGTGCCGGATGAGGGCCAGACGTTGCGTCTCCAGAATCCCCCTCCTCTGATCCGAAAGGGCCGACACTCCGCTCACGCTCCTCGGAGGACGGGGCGGAAGCCGGTGTCTTCCTCGAAGTAGGCAGAGGATCGGTCCAAATTGAAGTCTCGGGCGATGTGGAAGATGAGGAACCTCCGAGGGATCCGACAGGAGCCCCCTCTGGTCCTAAAGGGCCGTCACCCGGCTCACGCTCCTCTGAGGATTGGACGGAAGCCGTCGATGAAGTCGACGGAGACGAGCGAGGGTTCCTGGTGGACGATCCCGGGGCTGACGACCCACTCAGGGATGTCTCGCCACCCCTCACTTCGGGTCCGAAGGATGGGGCCCCCTCTCTGCTCGGCATAAAAGGGTCGTCACTCGGCGCGTCACGCTCCTCGGAGGACGGGACGGAGGCCGACGTTGAACCCCGCATAATGGGATTCGTGCTCGCGGGAGGTATTAAGGACGCCGTAGGGCGAGATCCAACTCGCCCCCCTGACGTGAAAGGGATGCCACTCGGCTCACGCTCCTCGGAGGAGGGGGCGGAAGCCGACGGTGCCCCAGGCATCGCTGGAGGTGTGAATGTCGTAGGTGTTGGGGACGTTGGGGTACGAGATACAACAGCCTCCCCTGACGGGGCGGTTGTCGAGAAAGGGCGAGCACCCGGCTCACGCTCCTCGGAGGACGGGGCGGAGGCCCCAGTTGATCTCTGTTCCGTCTCTTGGAGTCCCGGGTTCGTAGTGTCTAGGGAGGTTGTAAGCGCGAGTGAATGCCGAGCCGCCACGCCTCTCGACGGGAAAGGGCCAGCACTCCGCTCACGCTCCTTGGCGCACCATTCCCAGACGTTGCCGACCATGTCGTGAGCGTCGTAGGGCGAGGCCCCGAGCGGCCTCGCGGGTCGGCCCTGCGGGTCGCAGACGGCGCGGGTCGAGCCGGTGTCCCAGTCGAGGCCGAAGACCGCGTGTTTGGGGGTGGGCTGGGCCTCGCCCCACGGGTAGGTCCGGCCGTCGGTGCCGCGCGCGGCCTTCTCCCACTCGTGGCCGGTCGGGAGGTCGAGCCCGGCCCAGCGCGCGAAGGCGACCGAGTCGTCCCACGAGACGTTGACGACGGGGTGCCGGGACTTCCGGCCCCAGCGCGGCGCCAGGGGCAGTCGACGTTTCGTGGCGCGCGTGAAGACGTGGAACTCGCGCCAGGTCGTCGGGTAGCGCGCGATGTAGTAGGCGGGCAGTTCCACCGACTTCTTCTCGGGCCCGCACAGGAACGGACCCGCCGGGACGTAGACGAACGGCATCGCGAGGTCGTCCTGCCGCCACACGTAGAGGCCGCGCTCGTCCGTCGCCCGCAGGCCCTCGGGCAGTGGCTCGCCGTGCCAGCCGAGCCCCGACCGCAGCCACGTCCGCTCCAGCCGCTCGCGCTCGACCGTGCCTACGGCGGGTGCCTGGCGCTCCAGCGTGCGGATCTCCGTATCGCTCATCTCTACCCCCTCCTGATGACCCGAGCCTTCTTGGCCCAGGCTCGCCATGCTTCTAGCCGTTCACCTGATCAGGCGTCGGCACAGGTCGTCCACCTTTGAGCGCAGTTCGCCGAGTGATCCGTCGTTGACGATGACCTCGTGGAACCGGCCGTCCGACTCGTCCTGTTCGAGCGACTTGCCCTTGGCGAGCCACGCCATGACGTTCTGGGTCATCTGCCACGGCTGGCGCTCGGACTCGTGCGCGAGGTTCGGCTCCAGCCCCGGTCGGTAGACCAGGACGTTGCGGACCGCGCGGGGGCTACCGCGCCGTTCGAGGTAGGGGGCGAGGTGACTGCGCTCGTTGAAGAACCGCCCGTCCTTCACGACGATCGGGATGTTCGAGCGGAAGGTGTCGTGGATGTGGTCACCGGTCCGCTCGACCCAGATGTTCTGGCTGATCTGCTCGCGGCCGATCTCGGTCCCGAGCCACTGATGGATCTGCCGGACGCTCTTCCCGTAGTAGAAGACCGACTCCCGGATCTCCTGAGAGCCATAGGAGATGTGCATGGGCACGCCGAAGAGTTCGAGCGCCGCGCGCTTGATCGGGTCAGCAAAGGCGATGAGTTCCGGCCAGTCCTGGTTGGGCACACGCGAGAAGACGTGATCGCGGATCATCTCCGCGACCGTGTCCTTGCCGGCCCGCGAGATCCCAAACAGCACGATGACCGTCCCGATGTCCGGCTTGTTCGTCATGGCCCCCTCCTTATGCAGATCGCGTCCTGGCACCACCGAGTCCATGCCCTGAGTTTGCAATCGGTCCATTGGCCGGGATCGTGGAGAGCGGTTCTGTAGCGAACGTAAACATCCGCCCCTTGGGTGAAGCACATCACTACGGTTCGCTCGGGGAGCCCGGGCTTCTGGACGGTGTCTCCTGCTTTCGGGTCTTCGGCGGGATAGCGTCTGGACACTCTTCTCGGCCCCCTCTTCATGGCGCGCCTCGCCTCTTGGGGAGTCCCGCAAGGACGTGGGGCATGGGGTCGGACTCGAAGCGGTGGCGGTGGTTCCAGCGGGCCGGGAACAGCACGGCTTCGCCGCCGTGAGCGCGCCACGCCTCGTCGTTCGCCTCGGCGTCGTCGATCAGCCATGCGCCCGGCGCCGCGATGTGGTGCTTGGCGCGGCCGACCCAGAAGTCGAGCTTCGGGAAGTGCCGCGCGATCCAGTCGTGCTTGCCCGCCATGCACTCGGGGCTCGCGATGGTCTGGGTCAGCAGCACGGGCTGCGTGTCGAACCGCTGCTCGATCTCCGCGACGAGGTCGTGCGCCCAGGGCAGCAGCGGCAGATCGCGCCAGAACTCGCGCTGCGCGATCAGGGGGTGCCCCCAGACGTCGTTGGGGTGTGCGGCGCCCAGCGCCTTGTGCGCGCTGTAGACGCCCGCGGGCCACGCGCCCGGGTGGAAGTCCATCGCCCGGCAGAGCGGGTTGATGAGATCGGCCAGCACGCCGTCGACGTCGAGGAAGACTCGCTCGCGGGTCACTTGGCGCCGCCTCCGGCGAGGCAGCGGCCGATCCCGTCCGAGGCAGGTTGGGTCGAGAGGTCGGCGAAGTCCTGGCCGTAGCGGCTCGCCTGGAGGACCGGAAGGACGCACTCGGCGAAGAGCGCGCGGATCTCGGCGTCGGCGGCGTCGGCCGCGCGCATCCGCAGCATGTGCCGCCACTGGCGCACGCTCGCGCTGAAAATCATGGCCGTCCCGAGACTGTGCCCCAGAACTCCCCGGGCCGCGCTCCGCGCCTGCTTGCGCGCCGAGGTCTTGCGGAACGCCTCGGGCATCGCCTGCACGGCCGGGGACGTAAGGAGATCGTTCTCTAGCGCCTTGACCACGAACCGATAGTGCTCGGTGGAATCATGTGCAGCCTCGCCGATTGCCGACCGAGTCCATTCGGGGCTAAACGCCACGATGCCCCCCACCTCGGGGTCGAGGGACTTCCCGCAGCGGAGGAACCGCTCCATGGCCGGGTGCAGGACCATGTCGGTCTCGCTCTCGTTGCAGTAACGACCCGACCGCTGACTGATGGCGGTCCAGTCCCCGTGCCGGACGATCTCGTGCGACATGATCCGGCTTCCCTCGATGTAGAGGCTGATCCACTTCTCGTCGGCTGTGAAGGGAGTGGCCTGGCCGGCCGTCCCGTCTTCCGAGAAGGGACAGAAGTGCCGGTCGACTATTCGGTCGAACCGCAGGTCCGATGCGGTGAGCCGACCGAATGCATTCCCGCAGCGATGCAGGATGCCCTGGGCGATAGAGCGGCCGGTCCACGCGCGCTGCTCGTTGAACTCGTCGTCATCCTGCGCGGACCCGAACGGACGAGGCACGAGCATCTCGTAGAGGGCTCGGGCGTTGACCGTCATGCGGACGATGGTCGCGCGCCCTTCGGGGAGCGTCCGCCAGTAGATGCCGGGCCGATTGGCGATGCCCGTGGCGAATAGCGCGATGTCGTCGTTGGACTTCACCGTGAAGGTGAAGGTGATGTTCGAGTGCTCCAGCGTCGACAGGTGCCCGACCTCGCGGATGTGCTTGTGGTAGCCGTCCGAGTCACGGCCAGAACCGAGACTGTCGTAGCACACACGACCCGCGAGTTCGGCGAGGCGTTCGAGTTCCGTGCCCTGCATCTGATCCGCGCGGGGCGTGCCCATGCGCGTCGGGATGTGCGTCTTGTCGCCGTCGTAGACGAGCGCGGCGCCGATGGGGGCGCCCCAGCCCTTCGGCGGCTCGATCTCGGGCACGCACGACACGAACGCCCCGGACGCGATCTCGCGCCCCTGCCCCACGACTACCTTCATCGGACCACTCTCTTTCCCATGACGACGCCGATCGACCAGGTCAGCAGCGCGATCACGCCCTCGCGCGGCGTGATGACCCCGTAGGACAGCAGCGGGCCCGCCAGGAACGCCCCGACGAACGCCGAGCACACGATCATGGCTGCCGACGACGCGGGCCCGGGATCGTTCGCGGACGAACCGAGCGAGCCCTTGCGGTCCAGGCGGTGCGCGCAGTCCGCGCAGAGCGAGAACCCGTTACGCTCCGTCACCGGGTCGGCCGAACACTCCGGGGCCTCGCGGTCCCCGAACATGATCGCCCCCATCGCCTCCGCCTGGCACCGCTCCGCCCAGCCCATGCGGCCCTCCTGCCTCGCCCCGGATCCTACGGGGCGGACAAGGGGCCGTCAAGGGAATTATTTGGGGTCAGAGCCGATTGAAGTCCCTCATGAATCTCACGTCCTCGGCGAGGGTGTCATGGATAGCCGCTACCTCTCGGGAGATGTCCGTGGGAAAGGCTTCCCAGTCGAACGTCAAGACTCTGGTGAATCGGCTCATCGCTGCGATCAGTTCCTCGTGCTTATCGTGAAGTCGGCGTAGGTAGTCTATGGATACCGCGCTTTCTCCGTCCCTGGCCCGAGCGAGGATCCGTTTGTGGCACGATTCGGGACGGGCACGAAGGTAGATCATCAGGTCGGGGTATCGTAGGAATCTTTTGAGACACCCGAATGTGTCGGCGTATATGTCCCACTCCTCGTCGCTCATGTTCCCATCGGCGTGGACCAAGCGACCGAAGCATCCATCGGCGTATATTGACCTGTCCTGTATGACATGTATACCGTTAGCTACCAATTCTGAGGCTAGGGTGTGTTGTCGGAACCGTTCTTTGAGTACGAACATCTGGAACGGGAATCCCCATCGGGATGGGTCGCTATAGTAGCGACGCAGTAACACTCCAAACGCTGGCTTGTCAACTGGTTCCGGGAAGAACCGAGCACGCTCTCCGATGTGTTTAGTCAGGGAGTCGCAAAATGTGCTTTTGCCCACCCCTATATTGCCCTCCACAACCACGAATCGTCCGACGCCGCTCCCGTTGATGTGGGCCGAGAGAGGGATCAAGTCATGGCTCACTGGGCACATCTCTTTCTTGGTCGTTGTCGCCGTCGGGAGCAGAGGGGCCAGCCTGGTCCGCAGGTGTCTTTCTGGTCCATGCCTTACGACGAGGAGCGATGACTTCCTGATCCGGCCAACCTCGTGAAACCCGTGCCCATGCCGTCCCTAAACTCAATCCTCGGATCTCGCACCACTCAGGAAGGGATCTGGTAACACCGTCGACGGTGATGAATTTGGTATTCCTCCTATTCCTTATCTGCTGCTTCCAAGTGGCCCATCGAACGTTGCCTGGAGAGTAGTCGCCATTGTTATCTATTCGATCTAATGAGTGGTGTGGGCTTGGTTTCTTCCCAACATCCTTGAGGAATCGCTCATAATCTCGCCATTCCGCACACACGCTGATCCCTCTTCCTCCATAGTCATTCCAGAATGGCGAATTCGGATTGGAGCACCTGTGCAACATCGCTGACCATGCCATGTATTCTGGGGTGGGCTTCCTTGCGGGCTTCTTGTCTGACGGGGTCCCGGCACCATCACCGACGTCGGTGATGGTGTATCGGATACTGATTCTCGTTGCTTCGGATCCATGATCCATAGGCTCTCCTCCCTTTCGCGCTCGTCGTCGGAGTCCCGGGGCCCCGGCCATCTCACGTCTCGGCGAGTAGGGGGGATGGGATGATCCGAGCGCGCGAGACTCAGACCTGGGGCCCCGGGACGCGACCACGAGTGCGGGCGTCTGTTATACCGTGAAGACCGGGGCGCGTCCCCGGAGCACCGGGAGGGCGAAGATGTCGAGGGAGGAAGAGGGCTCGGAGCCGCCGCAGGAGCGGCCCAAGAAGCAGAAGCGCCCGAAGGAGTCGATGATCCCGAAGGGGCGGGTGCCGCTGTCGGACCAGATGCACTTCCTGCGGGTCGCGCGCCGGGCGGTGTCGGGCAAGCGGTGGTCGCAGGCGATCAAGTCGTGTCTGGATCGGATCATCGAGACCGGCAGCGCCCAGGATCTCCTGGCGCTCGCCAAGTTGCTGCCGGGCGCGCTCGCGCCGACCAAGACGGAGGCGACGATCCAGTCGCGTCCGGCCCTGCCGCTCCAGATGCAGGGGATCTCCGACAAGCTCAACGAACTGTGCGACCAGGTGTTCGGCGCGGACGGCAAGCTCGTCAATGGCTCCGCGACGATCATCCCCGGTCACCGACGGCTAGAACTCGAACTGGAGCGCGAGCACCAGCCCGAGCCCTTCATCATGCCCGTCGCACCCGAAGCCGTGGATCCCGACAAGGCCGACGCGATCCGCAAGGCGCTCGGTAAGGACGGCGCCTAGACCATGCCGAGCCCCGTCTCCGAGGCCGCCGCCCGTGCCGCCCCCGCGCTCTTCGCCAACTACGTGAGCAATGGGACGTTCGAGTTGCCGCCTCACCTCCGTCTCATCCAGAAACACCTCCTAAATGTGTTCGAGGGGAAGACGAAACGCCTACTCATTTCAGTACCACCAAGATACGGCAAAAGTCTGTTAACCTCGAGGTACTTCCCCGCATGGTTGATCGGGGTGAAGCCCGATACGAAGGTGATCCTCGCGTCCTACGAGGCGGCGTTCGCGGCGAAGTGGGGCGGCGAGGTCAGGAACCTCCTCGAAGAGTTCGGGCCGAGCGTGTTCGGGATCTCGGTTCGGGCGGACACCCGCGCCAAGGACGAGTGGGTGATCGACAAGCACGGCGGAGGCATGTTCACGTCGGGTATCGGGGGGCCTCTGACGGGGCGTGGCACAACTTGCTTCGTTCGGGGGACGATGGTCTCGACGCCGAAGGGCGATGTGCGGATCGAGGACGTGCAGGTCGGGGACGAGGTCCTCGGCGCTGTCGTAGAGACGGGCGAGATCGTCGTTCGGCGGGTGCTCGCGAGGAGTTCGTCTTTCCGGGAGATCGGACACCTGACGATGCGACGCTCCTTCGCAAGTGTCTCCTGCACGCCCGATCATCGTTTCTACGTGCCGGGACGCGGCTACGTCGAGGCTCAGGACCTTAGTCGGTGGGACCGGATTTCCTGGCTGAATCCGGCCGCGTCGGACTCCGCGCCAACGGTCTCAGAGGCGGAGGTGGGGTCGTTCACTCATGTCTGGGACAAGTTCCAGGTCTACGACATCCAGGTCGAGGGGACGCAGAACTTCTTCGCGAACGGGTTGCTCGCGCACAACTGCCTCATCATCGACGACCCCTTCAAGAACTCGGACGAGGCCAATAGCCCAGCGATGAGCGAGCGGGTCTGGGACTGGTATCGCTCAACGGCCCGGACCCGTCTCGAACCTGGGGGAGCCATCATCATAATCCAAACACGATGGAGTGAACGAGACCTGACAGGAAGACTTCTCGAAGAAGAGAAGAACGGCGGCGAACAATGGGAGAAGGTGGTGTTGCCCGCCATCGCCGAGGAGAACGATCCGCTTGGTCGGAAGGTCGGCGAGCCGCTGTGGCCCACGCGCTTTGATCTCGCGACCCTACGAGAGATCGAGCGGTCGGTAGGCAGTTACGTCTTCGGAGCTTTGTATCAGCAGCGTCCCGCGCCTCTTGGCGGCGGGCTGTTCAAGCGGGACTGGTTCCGTTACTTCCGGGAGTTGCCGGACGGGGTGATCGAGCCGGACGAGGGACCGCGGACGACGGTCGCGCGGCTCCGGGTGTTCGGGGTCGTGGACCTGGCGATCTCTCAGAAGACGAGCGCCGACTACACGGTCCTGGGAATCTTCGGTCAAGACCGGACGGGCCGGGTCTTCATGCTGGATCTCCAGCGCGGACGTTTCGAGGGGCCCGCGCTGATCCCGTGGATCCGGCGGCACACCATGGACAAGTGGAACTGCATGGGCATCTGGATCGAGAAGGTCCAGTTCCAGGCGCTCTTGATCCAGTTGGCGCGCAAGGAGGGACTGCCGGTCCGCGAGTTGGTCCCGAAGGGGGACAAGGTTGCGCGGGCGATCCCGGCGACCGCGCTCATGGAGGGCGGTCACTTCTTCATGCGCCGCAACGCGCCGTGGCTCGAAGTCGCCGAGGCAGAACTCCTCGGCTTCCCGACCGCCTCGCACGATGACGTGGTTGACGTCGTTTCTTATTCGGCGCAGGTCGCGTCATCGCTTCTCACTCCGCCGATCCTGACGCTCCCCGACACCTACGGGCCGCGCACCCGCAACGTTCTTGACGACTACTCGCTCAAGGACCCGGAGCGCCGCGATGGCTCGGGCGTCGGGCTCAACGAGCCCTGATCGCTCCCGGGCTGGATGTTGCGGTAGAACCCGCAGACCGGGCATAGGAAGCCCCGGGACCACCAGGCCCCGGGGTCGTCCTCGTCCGGCCCCCAGCAAAGCGGGCAGGTCGTCATCGCTTCGCCCTCGACTTCTCGAAAGACCTCTTCGGGGCAGAAGCTTGGGGCGGTGCGTTGGCGATGGCGTGGAGTCGAGCCTCGTGGAGAAGGGCCGATATGTCGGACTCGTCGGGCTCGTCGAGGTATTGACACTTTCCGGCTAGCCACTCGACCGAGGCGCGCTGCCTGAGTTCGGCTTCAGCGAACGCGGCGGCCAACGCCCAGACGACCTGGCGGGATACCTCCATGCGGCTGCACCTTCCGGGGCAGTGGGTGCCCCAAACGGGATAGTGTTGACGCCTCGCAGCGGCTACGCTAGGGGCCGCAGAGGAGCGGCTCCCCCTTGACTCTTCCGGCAGCGACCAACTCGGCCAACGGTCAACTCTACGCCTACAACATCTGGTCGCTCCTCAACCAGTCCGTGCTTTACGACCCGGACCAGGCGCTCGAAAAGGACCCGGAAGCCTTCGAGAAGATGCAGCGCGACGCCGTCATCAGCGGCGCGTTCGATCAACTCCACATCCAGGTCGCCGGGGCCGACTGGACGTTCTCGGCGGGTGGTCCGCAAAAGGAAGACCGGCGGCTCGCGGGCGTCATGGAGCAGTTGCTCCGGCGGACCCAGCGGTTCCCGTCGATCCTCTACAACCTGGCGATGGCCGACTTCAAGGGCTGCACCTGGGGCCTGGCCGAACTGGAGGAGCAGGAGATTCGGATTGACGGGCTCCTGCGGAAGTGGTGGGTCGTCAAGTCGGTCAAGGACGTCGACAAGCGTCGAATCCGACTCCAGCGGTTCGAGGGGGCGCCCGAGGAGCCGCCGTTCTTCCGCTGGATGATCTACGCGCAGGGTCAGTGGAACGACAGCGGTTCGGTCTGGTGGAAGGATCTCGACGAGATCAAGCCCGAGGAACGCTGGATCCAGCACATCGTCGACACGTCCGAGCGCGGCCTCGGCTACGGCTACGGGCTCGCCGCCGACATCTACTACCTGTTCTACATCAAGGCGCAGGCGCTCAAGATTCTGATGCAGGGGCTCGGGCGCTGGGGCAACGGGATCGTCACGCACGGGATCGACGGACTGCGCGACGGCGATCCTTCGGGGACGCCCGGGGGGATGGGGCAGCAGAGCCAGCAGAAGGCCGTCGCGGCGTTGGCCTCGCTGGTCAAGATGCGCCAGGAAGCGAGCTACGTCTACGACTCGCGCGACAAACTCGACATCATGAAGATGCCGGCGGACGGCGCCGAGTTCTGTCTCCAGGTCGTGAACTACGCGGACGCGGCGATCAAGAAGCGGATCCTCGGACCCGCGCCGGGCGCGGAGACGGACGACGGCAAGGGGTCGCACGCGCGCGACAAGGTCCGCGAGGCGCAGGGACGGGACAAGATCCGATTCCTCCAGGCCGCGTTGGAGACGACCTGGGACGAGCGGATCACCCGGCCCATCCTGATCGAGCGAAACCTCAAGAACCTGGAGGAACTCGGGCTCCTCAACGCGGCGCAGCCGACGCTCAGGATCGCGGGGCGCGAGTCCTACGACCCCGAGATCGGCGGGCGCGTCCTGTTCACCGCGAGCCAACTCGGGATGCCCGTCCGCAAGGACGAGGCGTACTCGCTGCTCGGTCTGACGCCGCCGAACGAGGGCGACGAGGTGCTGGATCCGCGCGAGATCGCGATGCTCGCCCGTGGGTCCGTCCAGCCCGGCGACCAGGGGCCCGTCAAGATCCTCGGGGACGCTCCGGCGGCGATCCTGGCCCCGCCCCCCGAGGAGCCTGCCGCGATGGGACAGCAGACCGGCAAGCCCGGCCCCGGCCTTCCGAAGCCGATCAACAACCCGGGCCTCACTCCGCAACTCCAGGGAGTCAAGCCGTCGGGTCCCGTGGCGTTGGGCGAGGATTCCTACCCGAAGAGCGTCGGCGTTCGCGGTCCTTGACCTGAGCCTCGACTCTCCCTAGTCTCTTTGATCGTCATCACCTTCCGTTGAGTCGCTTGAGGGAACCCTAATGAGCCGGACAACCGCCGCCTTGCGGGCCTTCGCCATCGCGACGCTCGTGATCCTTCCGGTCCTCGCGCACGCTGGCTTTGCCCCTGCTCAGGGCGAGTCTGGCGGCGGCGGAGGTGGCGGTCCACCGACGGGGGCAGCGGGAGGGGACCTGGCCGGGACCTATCCGAACCCGACCGTGCAGTTGGTCCGGGGCGTGGCTCCCGGGCTCCAGGCCGCCTACGACGTGGGGGCCACGATCACTACCGGCGGGGCCGGGGCCGTCTCGATTGCGGCCACGTCGACCGCGACCTCGCCCGTCCTGGATCTCTCCCAGGCCGCCGTGGGGGGGCTCGCGCTCCAGGCGATAGGCGGCGTGTCGATCGCTCAGAACGACACCTCGACGACGGCGACTCTCCAGTTGAACAAGACGCCCGCGTCGTCGACCGCCGGGTCCAACCTGTCGATCTACTCGGGGGCCAACTCGACCGACCAGGGGATCTACCTCGCTCACGACGGGACGGGGACCGGGGTCGTCGTGAACCAGTTCGGCGGCGGGCAGGGGGTCGCCGTCCAGACGGTAGGGTCTAACGGGATCGCCGTGACGACGACCGTGGCGCAGACAGTGGCTCTTGTGACCGTCAACGGCACCGCCGGACCCGGGAGTGGGACCGGGCTCGCCGTCACGATGACCACGGGCGACACTGGCGCCGTCGGCGTCTCTTCCGAGATGGTTCGGCCGACGCCGATGCTCGCGAACAACGCGACCTTCGGCTTCGCGTCGACCCCAGTTCAGCACGCGGGCGATGCGGCTGGATCGACGACCGTCTGCGCGTTCGGCGCGAACACCCCGACCCGCGTGATCGGGTCGGGCTCGAACGTTGTCGGCAACCTCTACATCGGCGACTTCTCAGGGAACCCCGCTTACGACATTCATCTCCTCGCCGTCCAAGACCGGCTCAAACTCGGGGCGCTCAACGTACTCGGCGGGACCTGGGACTACGTCACGGCACTGAGTCCTTTCCTACTGTCCAGCAGTTCCCTGATCCCTGGATCGGTCCCATTCCTACAGGCCGAGGACGGGGATCTTGCGCCTGTTTCTTCGGCGTCGACCGGCTCGATCCGCTACAGCCTGAGCAACAATCGCTGGGAACAGAGCCTCAACGGCGCGGCGTGGACGGCCTTCGGTGGAGGCGGGGTCTCGGATCTCCAGACGGCCTACAACGGGGGCCGCACCATCGCCGTGCTCTCGTCCGTGACCCCGGTGGCGATCACGGGCGCGGGGTCGGGCGTGGCGCTCGTCGTGACCTCGGGCGTGATCTCGTCGCCAGGCGCGGGGTCGGGTTCGGAGCGGTTCGGCGCGGGGGCGACGGCTGCGGGGGTCGGGGCCCTCGCCGTTGGTCCTTCGGCCGCGGCCCCAGGCGACGGGGCAGTAGTCCTCGGCGGATCGGCATCTGGCGCGGCCGGAACCGTCGTGGCGGGCGGAGGAGCGGCGGGCGGCAGCACCTCGTCGGTCGTAATCGGGAACGGCGCGAGCGACGGCGGCTCGGCCTCGGACTCGTCGACGGTCGTCGGCGAGCTCGGGATCTCTTCAGGCGTGCTCGCGACGGTCGTCGGGGCGAGCGGATCTGCCGCCGCCCGAGGCACGTCGGTTGGCGCGTCTGCCGACTCGGGGGCATTCTCGTTCGCGGGCGGTTACGACGCCTCGGCGTCCCACTCGGGGGCCATCGCCCTCGGCTACGGCTCGACGACGACGGCGACTAACCAACTCGTCTCGGGCTCTTCGGTCAACGCGATCACCGACCTCGTGTTCGGCAACGGCGTCACGAACGGGACGCCGTCCTCGACGGTCACGATCCGCACGACGGGCGGCACGGGCGCGGGTGACGCGGGGACGGGCCTGCGCCTCCGCACGGGCGTCTCGGGCGACGCCTCGACCGCCTCGGGCGGGATCCTCCTCGGCGTCGCCGTCGTCTCCTCGGCGACGGCGATCACGGACGTCCTCAAGATCGACGGGACGACGGGCCAGGCGGTCGTCGGCGGCGACCTCACGGCCTCGACCGTGCCGGGCGCGGGGACAGTCGCCACGTTCAACGGCGAGGTCGCCATGAAGGGCTCGATCCTCCCTGTCGCCGACAACACCTTCAACTTGGGCTCGGCGTCCTACCGCTGGGCCCTGATCCGGGGAGTGACGATCACCTCGGGATTGATCGTTGAGGAGGAGCGGTTCGCCTCCGAGCGGCTCGTCGGAGAGGCCCGGGTCGACGCCCTCCGAGCCGACCTCGACGCCTCGAAGGTGGGGGCGCTCGACGGTCGACACCTTCCCCGGATCGCGCTCACGAGCGCGCAGCACGTCCTCGAACTTGAGGCCCGGCTCGCCGCGCTCGAAGCCAGGCTCGCCAACAAGTGAGGTCCCCCATGCGTTTCCGCGACAAGATCCCCCTCGTCCTCGCCGCGCTGCTCTGCGTCTCGGCCTCGGCCTTCGCGACGGCGAGCCTCTCCACATACCTCGACCTCGGCGAGATCACCGCGCCGAGCCTCTCGGGCGCTGGGACCGTCCGGATCTACGCCGACTCGACTGGCCACAACGTCCAGGTCTCAGCCAACGGCGGGGCTTTCTCCCCGGCCGTGACGGTGGCGAGCCTTCCCTCGGCCCTCCCGTCGTCGGTGCTCCTCGACGGCGGGAATACGACGGGCGCGACCGTCACCGTTGGCACGAACGACGCCCAGTCCCTCGCGCTGGAGTCCTCGGGTACGACGCGGCTTACCGTCTCCTCGACGGCCCTTACGGCGACCGTCGGCCATACATGGTCCACGGGCGGGGCCTACTCGACGAGTGCGCCTGAGATCCTCGGGCCGACCGACGTGGGGCTCTTTCTTAGCGCCGGCTCGGCGACCGCGGGGAACCCCGTCACTCTCACGGCGGGCGCCTCGACGGGCGCGACGGCGGCAGGCTCGATCACGGGCACGGCCGGGCAGAGCGGCACGGGCACGGCCGGAGCCATCACCTGGACCGCCGGGGCCGGTGGGTCGACCTCAGGGAACGGAGGGATCGCCTCCCTGATCGGCGGCGCCGGGACCGCGTCCAACGCCACGGGCGGAGTTTCCCGCCTCGTGGGCGGGGCGGGGCAGGGCTCGGCGGCAGGTGGCGCGGCCCAGGTCACGGGCGGAGCGGGCGGTGCGACGGGTGCGGGCGGGGCTATCACGATCAGGGCCGGCGCGGGCGGCGCCACGTCGGGCGCCGCCGGGGCGATCACGCTCTCGGGCGGGACGCCGGTCTCGGGCGCGGGCGGCGGGATCACCCTCACCGCGAGTAACGGCGTCGCGAGCAACAACATCGGCGGCACCCTCTCGGGGACGGCAGGCAACGCGGTCGGCTCGGGCACGGCCGGATCGGTCACCTGGACGGCCGGCCGCTCGGTCACGGGTACGGCCGGGGCTGCGACGGTCACAGCCGGCCAGGGCGGCTCAACCTCCGGGGCCGGCGGGATCGCAGGGCTCGTTGGCGGAGCGGGCGCCGCCGGCAACGCGGCGGGCGGCGTCGCCCGAGTGATCGGTGGCGCGGGGCAGGGCTCGGCCGCGGGCGGCGCGGCCCAACTCACGGGCGGTGCCGGTGGCGCTACGGGGACGGGCGGCGCGCTCACCCTGACCTCGGGTGCCGGCGGCGCGACCTCTGGGGCCTCGGGGGCGATCAACATCACGACCGGGACGCCGGTCGACGGCAACGCCGGGACGATCACCCTGACGGGTTCGAACGCGGTCGGGACCAATCGCAACGGCGGATCGGTCAACCTCGTCTGCGGCACGGCGACGGGCTCGGGGACCGCCGGGACGATCCAGTTCTCGGGCGTCGTGACCTGGGCGTCTCAGACTCAAACGTCAATGGCTTCGGACACGACGACGATCGCTCAGTATGGGTCGTCCGACGCGATCATCGATAAGTTGATCGTCCCGACGATCAACGAGCGGTCGCTGGAGTATCAGTTCCGGCCCACGGGTACGGCGCGCAGCTACTCGCCGGTGCTCGGCGTCGGGGTCGTAGGGACGTCATTCTTCAACTACGCCTTCTCGGAGGCGGAATCGTCGGACGCGGCGCTTGGGATCCACGCGGGCTCGACGGCCGTCACCCTCCAGACGATGTCGCTCTCGACCGTCCTCCCGCTGACCCTGTCGCACTACGACAACGCAGGTGCCGGGACGACGACCGAGTATCTGATCCTCGACCCCGCCGATACGTCCCTGACGCTCGGCGTCTCGGGTGGCAAGATGGGCTTCTTCGGGCTCGCCACGCCGATCAGCAAGCCCTCTGTGCCAGCCAGCACGGCAGTTCTTTTGTCAACTCTAGTCTCGGACTTTAACGCGCTACGCCAAGCGCTACAAGACCTGGGCCTGATAAGCAATTAGGCTCTGAAAGGACAATCCCGTGAAAAGATTCGCTCCGTTCTTGTCTCTCGCAGCCATCGGCGTCGCCCTCGCCGCCGAGCCTGTCTCGGTCGTGCTCTCTGACCCCGCCGACGCGAAGGTGGCGGCGGAGCACCAGGCGTCGTGCGACGCCGCGTGCCGCACGGTCAAGGTCTTCCGTGCCCGGCTCATCGCGGCCGAGGCCGAGGAGGCTCGCTCCAAGGCCGCCCGCGCCAAGGTCCTTGCCGACCTCGCGGCGAAGCTCGGCGTCACGGGCAAGGCGTTCTCCGTTCGCGTGACGACGACGGTCGACGGCGACACCGAGACGAAGACGGTTACCCTCGTCGCCTCGCAGGAGTGACCGTGCGCTACGCCCTGCTCTTCGTCCTGACGCTCGCGCTGACCCCGGTGGCGGACGACGCATTCCGCCCGTGGCCCACTCCCGCGACTGAGCCCGAGCCTGCGGTTCAGCCGAATCCCGTGACCCTGGCCGAGTCGCAAGGTCTCGGGTGGTGGGAACCGACCCCATGGAGCACCTTGGAGTGGCATGGGGCCGGCTACCAGCCCTGCCCGGGCGACGTCGTGACCATCGACGACCCACGCGACAAGTCGTGGAGTCACCCGTTCGGCCGCGAGCCCTTCTCGAAGCTGGTGCCGGCCGTGCGTGCGGCCCCGGTGGTGTCGACGACCTGGATCGGATCCGTCAAGTGAGGCTCCCCATGCGAGCGTCTACGCTCCTGCTCGTTGTCCTTGCGGCTTCGGCCTGCATGTGGGGGCTCGCGCTCGCGCAGGGCGAGCCCCAGACGTTCGCCCCGACGGTCACCGAGCGGCTCGCCCTCGGGGCGCTCCTCGAACGCCAGCGGGCTCTGGAGGCGGACATCCGGGCCGTCCTGACGGACGCGGCCCGGACCCGAGGCGTTGCTCCGGGGAGGCTCTCCTACGACCCGGCGCGTGGCGTCCTCGTACTCGCCGCCGAGCCCGCGCCGGTCGGGACGACGACTCGCGGGCCCGGCGTCCCGGTGCTCCCTTCTTCGCCCGCGGTCTACCCGGGTGGTCCGTGACGAACGAGTTCCTGATCGTGGACGTCGAGGCGGCCCAGGCGATCCTCGACGGCACTCGCGAGGCCGCGAAAGAGGTCGCGAAGACCAGGCAGGCCAAGGGTCCGGCGTGGCTCCGCTACCGGAACATGGTGGTCGACGCGCTCAAGGAGGCGGGGGTCGCGAACCCGCCCGATGCGTCCGACGACCAGCAAATCTTCCTGATGCACGCGGCCCGGGGCGGCGAGGGGGAGTTGGTCGGCCTCTTAGTGCGGTGGCTTCCGGCGGCCGAAATACTCGCGGAGGCACAGAAGGCGAGGCTGGTCCGTGGCGCTCGCACCTAGGCTCTGGATCGAACGGTGGGCGATGGCCGACGGAGAGCGGCGCGTCGCCTTCCTCAAGACCCGACGGTTCCGGGTCGGGCGGGTGTGGCGCGGGACGAAGTTGCTAGCCTCGTGCTCGTCCAGCCACAGTTGGGCGCCGGTCTACCGCGCGTTGAAGCGAGAGATCCTCCACGACAGGCCGTAGCAGGGAGTCGACCATGGCTCAGAACCCGCTCGTCGTCCTCCAGAAGTCACTCGCCCAGGAGGTCCGCGAGGCCGAGCGGGGGCTGTCCGATCTCGTCGCGCGGATCGCGGCGGCGCAGGTCAAGCGTCTGCCGGTCGACGAGATGGTCCGGGAACTCGCGACGATCTTCGCGCGGGTCGGGGCGGCCGGGGATCTGGGGGCACGGATCGCCTTCCGGTTCGGCAAGCCCCGGAACGATCCCGGGAAGTTCGTGACGCTGTCGCTCGGCCAGATCCTCGGCGACGACGCGGCCTCGTGGGACCCGTTCGATCCGTGGAGGCAGGGAGGCGAGATGCTGCCCGAGATCCCGCTCCAGGTGCCGATGGTCGCGTTCGAGGAGGCGGTGCGCTGGCTCCAACTGAGAGAGCCTCGCGGCGCGCAGGAACTCCTCGCGATGGGTCAGTCGGTCGCGAGCATCTACGGGCAGCGCACCGATCCCGGCACCGGGCAGATCGTCTCGGGGCACGGCTTCGCGCTGGCGCTCGCGACGACCCGGACCATCGCGAACGAAGCGCGGAACCTACTCGTCGAGGGGATCACCGAGGGCAAGACGAACGACCGCGTCGCCGAGGACATGATCGAGCGGTGGTCGTGGCCGCAACGCTACGCCGACATGGTCGTCCGCACGTCCTACAACCAGGCGACGACGGCCGGAAACTTCCAGCAGGCCGAGCAAGCCGAGAAGGACGGCTGGAAGATCGAGTTCGTCTTCCAGACGGCCGGGGACGTGGACGTGCGTTCGGGACGCCCCCAGGACCACGGCGAGAATCACGCCGCGCTCGACGGCTACCGCGCCCCCGCCCACTCGTCCGTCTGGGATCTCTGGTCCCCCCCTCTCGGATGGAATTGCCGCTGCAATCTAGTGCCACTTGTGGTGGATGAATACTCGCCGACCCTGCCTGTTCCTCCGGGGGCCAAGAAGCACCCGGGGTTCGGGCACCGGGCGGACCGTTACTAGGGTCCGCCCGGATCGGGGCTAGGTGTCGCGCTGGACACGCTCGTCCCAGGCGCCCTCGCGCTCGGTGGGACGGGAGAAGGCGGGACGAGGCGCGGTCTCGATCTCGGCGACGCTGTTCTCGGCGTCGTGCGGGATCTGACACTCGATGGCGCCCGCGAGGATGATGCGGATCCGGCCTTCGCCGTCCTCGGTGTGGATCGTCGTCCCGAAGCCGTCGACGAAGACGACGCGCGCCCCGACCTCGATCTTCGCGTCCTGCGGGCGCACCATCACGCGCTCCGCGATCTTGCCGCGCGGCTCGTTCTTGGTCCCGGCCTCGCGCGTCACGAAGATGCCCGACCCGTCGCCGAGTCCCGGCCCGACAGCGACCACGACGCCCGTCCGGTGTTTCTTGCCGCCGATCTGGAGACTGTTCGAGACGGTCTGCTGCGGCAGGTAGACGCCGCCCTTGGACGCGCTCGGCCCCACGTCGTCGCGCACGACGACGTAGTTGCCCACCGGGCGCAACTGGTCTGTTCTCACGACTTCTCTCCCCTGGTCCGCTGCCGGACCTCCGGGGCCCTGCGGATCAGGAGTTCCCTGGCCGCACAGGCCCGTCTGTGCCTCTCGGCTTCGGGCATCGCGATGAAGGCGATCACCGCGTCGCGAACGAACGCACTCTGTCCCTGCCCCGTCGAGATCCTTGCGGCTTCGATCAGTTGGAGTTGGGTCTGAGTGAGTTGCGTCTGGACGCGGACGGTCAACTTCTCGTCCATGTTGCTCGCTCCCTCGGCGTGCCCGCTCCTCGCATGATACCGCTCCCTACTGGATTTGCGTAGGAGTTGAGCATTGAAGGTCGGGAACGCAGCGCCGACCTTCCTGTCGTGACACTCGAACTCCTCACGGCTCCGTTGCCCCGCACCTACGACGCCGTCCTCGACCCGGACGGCGTTCGGGTTCGCGTCCAGCGGGTGCCGGTCTTCGCCGTGACCCGTGAAGAGGACGGGCGCGACGAGCGGGACGCCGAGTGGCTCCGCCAGGCTCTCTCGATCTACGAGGCGCGGGCGGCGGGCGGCTACATGCCGCCGATGCACTTCAAGCATCACGGGTCCGTCACCACGACCGAGCCCGCCGGGCACTTCGAGCTGAGAGAGGTCTGCGAGGGCGAGGTCAATCCGGGGGACGTGCGTTCCGTCCTCCTAGGGGATCTGGTCTTCAAGGATCGGCCGACCTACGAGCGATGGAAGCGCGACTTCCAGCACCGCTCGGTCGAGATCAGCCCGGACTACCCGAACGAGATCAACAGCCTCGCGCTGCTCGACGACGAGGCTCCCTACTTCCGGTTCCCGATCCCGAAGGTTCGAGAGATGTTCTCGGCCAGGGGGAGGGGCAGTAAGCAGATTCAAGTCTGGAGGGCCGCGATGGCCGACAAGGACGAGAAGGACAGCCCGCCGGCCGGGACGCCTCCGGTCGCCGAGCAGAAGCACGAGGCGGCCCCCGCCGCCGTCGAGGACAAGGTGCTCGCGGGCATCATGGCCCTCGCCAAGCAGCACGAGCAGATCATCTCCATGCTCCAGAAGATCACGGGGATGGAGAAGGCCGAGCAGACCGCGGCCTACGCGACGCCCTCGACGCCGGTCGTCGAGACGGGCGGGCACGCGGCCGAGAGCGAGAAGCAGCCTCCGGGCGCTCCCGCTGTCATGTCGGCTGAGACCGCGAAGTTCTCGGCGACGGTCCTCGGGCTCCAGGAGAAGGTCGCCAATCTCCAGCGCGAGCGCGAGGTCGACGAGATGTTCAGCGTCGCCAAGGACGCGCTCTTCGCGGCTCGGGCTCGGTCGGGTCGTGCGGCGCCGACTGCCGAGGAACTCGCGACGCACCGCAAGAACCTCATGACGGGCGGCAAGCCGGCGCTCGACGCGCTGCTCTTCGGGCTCAACGAGGTTCCGAAGGTCTCGGCCTCCTCGTCCTTCACCGCGGTCGGCCCCGCCGGGATCGCCGACTCCGACATGCCCGCGTCTCTTCGTCCGCTCATCGCGCAGGGTGGCGAGGTCGCCGAGCGCGCCCGGAACGTCGGGAAGGCATTCCGCAATGGCGAGTTCCGCGCGCAGGGCATCGGCGAGGACGCGCTCCCCCGGATCGCGACGCTCAAGCCGCTGACGCCTGGCGTGGCGCAGCCGCTCACCCGGAAGGGGTTCTGATCCATGGCGATCACGGAAGACACGATCTACACGACCAAGAACGACAAGCCGTTCCCGGTCTCCTACGGGATCACCGACGGGCTCCAACTCTACGTGGGGGCGGTCGTCGATCTCTCGGCGGGCCTGCTCATCAACCACGTCCCGACGGGCTTGGTCGTCGGCATGGTCGTCCGGGCCGGTCAGCCGGGCAACGACCCGAATATGTTCACGCCGCTCCTCGGCGACGTCATCAACGACGGGCTCGGCGGGACGCTCTACACGCAGGCCGTCGTCGAGACGGGCGAGTTCGTCCTCCTCGGCGTGCCGGTGACCGGGCTCACCTACGTCCAGGGCGACGTCGGGACGGCGGTCTACGCCACTGACAACGGCACCTGGGCGAACGCGGGCGGTGGTGGCGAGAAGCCGTTCGGGTTCGTGATCGGGCTGAACGCCGGGGCGAACCTCTACGACATTCACGTCTACAGCGCCGCGCAGCGGAAGGGGCTCTGATCCATGTTCCCGCAAGTCCTTGGTGACAACCTCAAGCTCCTCGGCCTCCGCGACAACTTCCGCATGATTTACTCGCAGGAAGAGGCGGAGGTCGACAAGCGCGTCAACGGCTACATGGACGAGTTCGGCAGCGACGCCGCCGACAGCGTCTACGGTATGGCCGAGAGCGCGGCCGTCGCGCAGGTCTGGACGGAAGGCACGGCGATCCCGACGACCGCCTTCCGCACGCAGAACTTCCGCGTCCCGAACTACAAGTTCGGCGTGGCGATCCCCGTCGCCAAGACGACCGTCGAGGACGACCAGATCGGCCTCATCATGCCGCGCGTCATGGAGGCCGCGCTCTCCATGGCTCGGCTCAAGGAGCGCCACTTCTTCTGGGCGCTCACGGGCGGGGCCGTCTCGGACGCCGCGCAGCTCCAGCCGACGCTCAACCTCGCGCCGGACGGTGTCGGGCTCTTCTCGACGCTGAACGGTGCGGGCGCCGCTCGGTTCGGCGTCACGAACGGCAACGCGATCCCCGGCAACGGCGTGGCGACGGCGGCGGCGGTCCAGTTGGACCTCGCCACGGTCTACGCGCAGTTCGCGGGGATGCTCGGGACGAACGGTCAGCCCCTCCACTCGCCGGGCGTCATCAACCGGGCGCTCGGCGTGTTCTTCAACAGCAACAACTGGGGCGTCTTCTCGGCCGCCGTCAACCAGCAGTTCAACGTGGCGGCGAGCGGCAACGCGGCCCCCTCGAACGTGGTGATCGACGCGGCCTGGAAGGTCGAACTCCTCGCGTCTCCGCGCATCACTGCGGCGGCGACCTGGTACGCCTTCATCAAGGACGCCTCGTTCAAGTCGATCTTCCGGCAGATTCGCGAGGGCGCGTCGGAGATTCTCGCCGAGTCGGGCAACAGCGACATGGCGCGCGAGTTCGACGTGCTCAAGTTCTACATCCGCTCGCGCGAGGGCTACGGCATCTCGCTGCCCTACAACTGCGTCTCGGTCAACTGATCCTCTCTCCCCCTCCCGGGGGCCGTCTGCGCCAGTGCCCGGCGTTGGCGGCCCCCGGGCCCCTTATCCGACCCAGGGGTCTCTCGGGTCGGGCTCTCGTCGGCACTGACGAGGAAGACAACGCATGAGCACCGCATCCCCCGCCGCTCCCAGCGCCGCGAAGCCGGTCGACGACATGAACGCGCTCGCCGGGATCGTCCAGGTCTCGCCGTCCGAGGCGGCCGTCGCCTCCCGCGACACCTTCATCGTCGCGCTCAAGGATTCCTGCCCGCTGATCGACCTGATGCTCGGCGGCATCAACTTCCCGAAGCGCACCGGCCGAGTCGGCAAGGACGGGGAGATGTCGATCCGTTCGGGCCAGATCGTCCACCTCTCGAAAGCGGACGTCGCCCGGGTGCGTGAAGCGGCGAGCCGGACGTTCCTCCGGCACAACTACATGCCGGGCGTCTTCGACACCGACGGCACGCCGAAGATCATGGGGACGATCAAGGTCGAGGCATCGCCCAAGGGCGTGTCGAACCCCGTGATGATCCACCCGACGGACATCCCGATCTCCGAGTTCGTCATCATGCGGAAGGTCGAGAAGATCGTGACGAGCGACCAGGACGAGATCAGCCTGGAGATCGAGCACCGCACGAACACGATCATCGCGGAGCAGAACGCGGCCGACGAGGCGAAGCAGAACGAGCCGAGTTTCCGGCGAGCCAACAAGGCCCGAGCGCAGGCCGCCGCCGCCATGGCGACGTCGCCCCCGGCGACCGGCGTACAGCACTTCGTCCGTCCCGACTGAACCTGGCGAGCCGGGAGAAACGGAGGAGTGACCGATGACCCTCATCGCTGACGTTCAGGCGCGCTACTCCGCGGCCCGGCTCACCCAGTTGACGAACCCGGACGTGACGACCGCCGTCACCCCCGATCTCGTCCGGCTCCAGGCGTCGTGCGACGACGCCGAGGGCTGGTTCGCGGCGGCGGCGGGCAAGTCCTACACCGAAGCAGCCGCCTCGACCATCACGGGCGAGGCGGCTGCTGCGCGTGGGGCGGCGGTCGCCGTCGTCATGGCGTTCCTCTACCAGTACCGGGGGCTTCCTGGCGACCAGCCGGTCAACGACGCCTGGCAAGCCGCGCAGAAGCTCGTGAGCAAGTACGCGCGGCAGTTCGGCGGGCTCCAGTGGATCGCGCCGATTACCGACAGCGTCGTCCAGCCGAGCGTGCAGAACCCGACGGTCCCCGACTTCGATCCGACGCGCAATACCCGTTGGGTCCCGCGCGACCCGCCGTCGGCGCAGAGCGACTCGTCCAACGGCTTCGGGCCGGGATTCTGACGTGGGCGCGCTCAACAACATCCGCCAGCGCATGTTGAACCCCGACAAGCTCCTGCGGGGCATCGGGATCTACATGATGGGCGTCACGAAGCAGGCGTTCCGACAGCAGGGACGACCGGGCGGTCCTCAGTGGGTCGACCGCGAGGTCCCGAACGCCGCGGGTATCCTGTCAGACCTGCGCCGAGGCAGGACGCCTCCCGCGCGCCGCTGGCAGGGGCGCCCGTCCAACATCGACTCGAACTCGCTCGTCAACTCGATCAGTTGGAGTTGGAAGGGCAAGGACTCGGTCGAGGTCGGGTCGTGGAAGCCCTATGCCTCGCACGCGCAATCGGGCGGCGTCCAGTCCATCCCGATCGACGACTCGCTCAGGCAGGCGCTCCGCCGGTACATCAGGTATCAGCGGGGGCAGCGTCGGGACCAACTCCGGCGGCGATTCAGCCAGGCGCTCAGGGCAGGTGTGCTGGTGATCGACCGGCTCCCTCGTCCCTACTTGATGGTGTTGCCGCAGGACG
>CAYZBB010000007.1:31760-52183 GCA_964476495.1 uncultured Actinomycetes bacterium
GTGCTGGTGATCGACCGGCTCCCTCGTCCCTACTTGATGGTGTTGCCGCAGGACGTGGTGCGAATCAATCAGATGGTCGTCTCGTGGGCGTTGCGCGGCCGTCCTTGAGGGGTAGTGAGGAAACGACATGAGCGCCAACTGGACGCAGACGTGGTCGAAGATCACGAACGGCACGAAGGCGATTGAGGACCAGCGTCGGAACATCGCGTCGACCTTCCTCACGCAGTTGTCGACGATCATCGACCTGACGCCCGCCCTGGAGTCGCCGAACCAGGCGGCGTTCCTCGCGGGCTTCCAGGCGGTCCGGGACTCGTTCGCCGCGGCGGTCTCGGCCCCGGCCTGGCAAGTCGTCTGGTCCGCGAACCTCCTCCAACTCGGCCAGATCATCTCGACGCTCGTGGCGAGCGTGCAGACGCCGAGCACCGACGTCAACACGATCATCGACTCGCTGACCGAATACATGATGGACGCGGGCTACCGGATCGAGACGCGAGACATCACTCGCGGCGCCTGGGTCCCGGTCCCCGCCTACACGCCGAACTTCAACGGCGATGTGGTGCGGCTGACGGTCGACCGGTGGGGCAACCCGCTGGAGAGCGGGTTCGCTGACGTCGTGTCGTTCGTTTGCCAGCTCGACGCGCAGAGCGGCACGAACTTCGGGCAGGAGGTGTTCAGCGTCGTCGGGCGACGCTTCCTGGACATCCTGACGGCGCTCGACACGACCTTCGGCTCGGGACTGAGCGCGTCGATGACCGGAGTGACCGGCGACACGACGCAGGCGCTCATTCTGAACCCGAGCTTCTCGGACTCGTCGGGCACGGGCGCGTCGTTCCAGTTGACGAACTGGGACCAGACGTTCGCGGGCGGCGCGACGGCGGCGCAACTCTCGACCGACACGACGAACTACTACCGGCCGTGCGCCATCGAGAGCACGCCCGCGAGCCTCAAGATGACGTCGGGTGGTTCGGCGATCTTCACGCAGACGCTCGCGTCACGACGCGGCGCGCTCACTCCGAACACCGCCTACTTCTCGCAACTCGCCATCAACAACGTGATCGGTGCGGGCGCCGGGTCCGTCACCGTGTCGATCGGCTCGAAGACGTGGCTCTACACGTTCACGGGCCTGGAGACCGACTGGGTCCTCCTGCGGCCGACGATCGACGAGGACCTCTACTTCGAGAACTTCAACGAGACGGACCTGGAGGTGGTCATCACCGTCCAGTGCTCGGCCGGCTACATCCTGATCGACGACTTCCTGTGGGCGCCGATGACGCCGTTCGACGGCGTGCTCTACTCGGTCGTCGGCGGCGACGTGACGTTCCTCGTGGACGACTCCGGGTCCTTCACCGACACGGAGCCGCGCCAGTCCTCGCCGTCGACCGCGCCCGGCAAGGTCCAGTGGGGACTCGCCGTGGGGTTCGGGCGCTCGTTGCCGTCGACCATGCCGGCCCCCACGACCGCTCCGACCGTGGCGCTCGCGGGGGCCGGGGCGGGCAACGTCAACAACGGCGCGCACACGTACGTCGTGACCTACGTCGGGGCGAACGGGACCGAGTCGCCGCAGAGCGCGGGCAACGCCGTGACAGTCGTCAACAACGCCGCGGATGGTCGCGTCGCGATCTCGGCGATCCCGGTCGGACCTGCCGGCACCGCCGCGCGCCGGATCTATCGCTCGAAGGCCGCTACGACGACCCCGCTCTACCTGCTCACGACCATTTCCGACAACACCACCCTCGTCTATCAGGACAACATCGCGGACGCCTCGCTACCGACGACGGTCCCGCCAGCCGTCACCATGATCTCGGACCCGGCGTGATCCCGTGAGCGTCTACGACCCGTCGCGCGCTCTCACCATCCCCGGGCGCCTGATCGTCGGACCGACCCAGGGCGGGCTCGTGACGGGTCTTCCGCTGGACTCGACGGGGCTCCCGACCTACGGCGGGACGGTCGTCGGCTACACGACGAAGGCGCGGCTGGAGCGCGAGGAGGAGGGGGCCTTCTTGCGGTCGGAGGCGCTATCGATCGACGCGGCGTGGTGCCGGGGGTTCGCGAGGTTCGCGCTCGCGTGCCTGCTCGTGCAGTACGACACGACCGTCCTGAACCAACTCTGGGCCGTCACGACGGTCTCGGGCGGGGGCTACCAAGGAGCCAATACGCTCAGGGAGCCGAGCCCAAGCGGGACGGTGACGCCGGGCGTGCAAACGCCTGGAGCCCAGGTCCTCTTCGCGCCGGACGACGTGACGCAGCCGGGCGTCCTGCTCTACGCGCCGATCTGGACGAACGGCCAGGCCCGGCAGGACCTCGCCTACGCCGCCGACACCCCCTACGAGGTTCCGGTTACGATTGTGGCGGTCGGCGACTCGTCGAACCGCGTCGTCGCGTGCGACCTGCTCGAAAACCTCCAACTCTAGGCGCGAGGGCACCATGGCACAGATCGTCTACGGTGAGAAGTTGCCGCCCGAGTTCATCAAGAACCTCAAGGCCGAGGCCGCCGCTGCCCGCGAGCGCGTGCAGGCCGAGGCGAAGGCGGCGCGAGAGCGGATGCTCCGGGAGCGCGAGGAAGCCGTGCAGCGCCGTGTGGCGGCGAAGCGTGGCTCGTGAACGAGATGCCCGAGGTCCCCGAGATGCCGGAGATCCCTGATCCGCCGCCTGACCAGGCAGACATGCAGGTACGGCTGGAGTTCTGGCACAACTTCCACGAAGCGGGTGGGAGCATCGGAGCGATCGACTGGATACGGCTCCCACCGCTGGACCAGGCGGCGATCATGACGACCGGACGGATCTTCCGCGACCTCCAGGCGCAGCGGGTGCTCGACGGTCTCCGGGAGATCCTGGGGCAGAAGATCGAGAAGGTCGACCCGGTGCAGGAGGCGGCCCGAGCCGCGTTGAAAGAGATGCGCTGACCCGAGGAGTCCGGCCCGATGAACCCTGAGCAGATCACTCAGAGAAGTTTGAACTAAACCATAGACAATGCCCGTAAGGGCCCCCACTTCCTAAGTCGGCCACACAATGTGACAGGTAAAACACCGATCTTTTCTGCCCACTCACATAAAAGCATTGTTTCGCCCGTCAACGGATGAACGATATGCCGATTATTCCTCCTGTTTCTTGCTTGCTGACGATGCGTGGCCCACCGTAAATTCCCGGGTTGGTAACCCAAATTGGGGTCTATACGATCCAGGCTCGTCCCTGTCGGTCTCGGACCTAGGTTGGTATTGACCCAGTCGTTGAAGTTGGAGAAGTCGTCCACCCATTCGTCGGCCATCCGTATTCCACGCGCCCCATAACACTTAAAGGAGACGGCCTTTGGATTGTAACACCTCTGTTTAATACTGGTCCATAGAATGAATAACCGGCTGCGCGTTAGTCCGTGCGTTAAGCGATTCCCATGACTTGACTCTCTTAGGCGACAACCGCAGGATCCCAATCCCCTCTTTTTCAGGACCTGTAACGTCCTGACCCCGATGGTCCCGCAACGGCATACCACATTAAAATTTCGGACCATCTCTGGCTTACCTCGTTTCATCCGCACCTGTCCCCCCGACTCTCCGATCACCGTCCAGTACCCGGAAATCGCCCCGGCAGGCACGTCCAGTCGTCGATTCGCCACGAGTCATACTCCGCGAGAGGTATCCTACCCGTGAATCCGGCCCAGATCACTTCTCAACTCGCCTTTCTGTTGAACAAGACGAACCTGACGTGGCCGGACACACCCTACGACCCGGTCTTCGGTCGCGTGGCGGTGACGCCGCTGGAACTCTCGTTCTACGACATCGACACGCAGAACCCGACCGCGCTGATCCGGCCGGGCGCCGTAACCTACAACGACGAGCATCCCGAGATCATCGAGTCGGCGCGCTGGGAGGTCGGGATCTTCGGCGTCGTCGGGACGGACCAGGCGGGCGGCGGCTCGGTCGTCGGCGGCAACCGGTCGTCGCTCGGCTCGTCGTCGGGTCGGGGCGTCATGGAGATGGAGCCGCTGGTCCTCGCGCGCCTGCGCGACGGCACGAAGGGACTCGGTCCTCGGGTCCTCGCGCGCGTCTCCACGCAGGCCAGCGCCTTCGAGGTCCCGGGCCTGATCTGCCGCCGCAGCTACGAGGTCGTGGCGACGCGCCCGCTCCAGAGCGAACCGTTCTACCAGCCGGTCTCGCGGCTTCTCGCGACGTCCCCGGGCGCGGGCCAGGCGACGTTGACCTGGCGGCTCCCGAGCGTCCAGGGCGGCTGGAACCCGCCGACGACGATCTACCGCTACGACCTGGTCGGCCTGACGGTGCGGCGCGCGGCCGGGGCGACGGCGCCGTCGAGCCCGTCGGCCGGGACGGGGGTGGCGACCGTGGGACTCGTCTCGACCGTCGCGGACACGCCGGGCGCGGGCCAGTGGAGCTACGCGGTCTTCGCGACGTATGACGCGGGGAAGGATCCGATCACCGGGAATCAGCCGACGGTCCCCTTGACCCGATACGGTGCTTCCGCGACCGTAACGATCACGGTGTAGCCATGGCGAACGAGATCATCACCCTACAGTTCAAGCCTGATCTCGCCGGGATCCAGCAGGCCGAGAACCACCTCCAGGCGCTCGCCGCGCGCTTTCATCAGGCCCTCGCGAGCGCCTACGCGGGCGCCGCTCACGGCGCGAACGTCATGGTCAACGTCCCCCAGGGCCGAGGGGGTGGTGGCGGAGGAGGCGGCGCTGGTGGAGGTGGCGCCGGTGGAGGTGGCGCCGGGGGAGCGCCAAACCCTGGAGGGGCGCCCCCGACGCCCGCTGGGGTTCCTCCGGCACCCACCCCGACTCCGGCCGACACGAACGCAGAGCGGCTCGCTGCTATCGGGAGAGGGGCCGCTCGTGGCTTTGAGTCCGGGATCAGTTCGATGAGCCCGATGACCAGTCCCTATGGATCTCCCGGGGCGACTGCCTTGGCTGGTGGGTTCGGGGCGGTTGAGGGAGCCATCGGGGCAGCAGGTGCCGCCTTCGGGCCGCTCGGGGCGGTCGGCGGGGCCCTGGCAGTCGCACAGTTCCGGGCGTTTGAGAGAGATGTCCGAGCCCCCATCGAAAAGACGGGCGAGGAGGTCGCGGACATCGTCGGATCACTCGAACGGCACGGGATCTCGGTCTCAGACGAGTCGATCCGGGGCTTCGTGAAGGCCCGGAACGTCGCCAACCGTCGCGAGTACGAGGGCAAGAAGAGGGCCTACCGGCTCTCCCAGGAGACGGGAGTGATCTGGGGCTCGCTCTCTTCGGTCCTCTCCGGGATCGGTCTGTAACCCATGGCTCGTCAGGAGTCCTTCACCTACGGGACGCTCGTGGTCGGGGGCGCGAGCGCGACCTATCCGTCGGAGATCAAGGATCGGTTCGGGATCAGCGAGACCATCGACGCGGAGGGCAACGCCTTCGCCGAGTTTGTCTGCCAGTTCGTGGTGACCGGGACGACCGCGACATTGCCGACGAACTGCAAGGCTGTCGAGGCGGCGCTGAACCTCTACCGGCAGAAGCTGCTGATGGACTTCGGGGCGACGAACCAGATCGTCTACAACCCGGCGGTCAACAGCGGGCAGACGCTCGGGTTCGACGCGGCGCCGTCGCTTCGGAAGCTCGAAGACGCTACCTCGACGGGACTCTCGCGGGGCTACGAGTTCCGGGTCCGCATCATGCTTCCGGTGCTGTTGTCGGGCCAGGACTACCGCCGGACGAGTCTGACGACGCTGAACTACAACGTCTCGGATCGTCAGACCGTCGTGGTGAGCGGCAACTACACGGCGTCGCCTAACCTCGCGGCCCGCGCGACGATGCTCACCTACATCGACGGCTTCATCGACGCGCGGATCGTCGCGCTGTTCGGAGGGCCACCGACGACCGAATGGGCGCTGCTGTCGAAGGACGAGCCGACGAACGATCCGAACACCGTTGCGTCGTTCTCTCGCGTCTACGGCGAGCATGTCGGGGGGCGTCGCGCCGAGACGTACGACGTCGCGACGGGTCCGGCCGGGATCCGGGCGGTGGCGATCCGCGGCACGTACATCAGGACGCCGGGGGCGCCACTCTCCACGACCGCCGCCGCCGCCACCGCGAACTACCTGGCGAACCAACCGGCAGAGAGCGCGGCGGTCCTCGCCCTGTTGCCCGTGCCTCTCTACACGTCGGGCTCCGGCAGCAACGCCGAACTCATCAACTCGTTCTACTCGCCGAACGAGCAGGACGACCGGCTGGAGTTCATCGAGAACTATCAGGAACTCATCGTCAAACAGAGCCCCGAGGCGTCGGGCCTGAACGACCCCGAGATCATCTCCGACACGATGATCTTCTCTCGCTCGCTCGAACCCGCGAACGACTCGCCCGTCCCGAACGGCTCGTCCGGCTCCAACCTGAACCTCGGACCGCCACCCGACGGCGCCGCCAGATCGCCGGGACTCACGGTCTCGGGCGCCGGAGGCTCGGGAGGCGGCGGAGGTGGAGGGTCGTCCGGCGCGGGATCGGGCGGCACGTCGGTCAGGAAGTGGGTGACGCTCGCCGTCTCCTACAACGCGACGATCCAGAAGGACCTGAACCTGCGGGTCAAGTGGGACCGGGTGATCCTGCCGTATCTGATCCGGTTGATGGCGGGGAACCTCGGACTCGCGCCGTTCTTCATCATGGACATCCGGCCCGCGTTCAACGAGACCGCCTCGACGATCACCGCGGAGATCGTGGCGCGCGGCGTCGAGGGCGACCTCTACGCCTTCCAGATGAACGAGGCGACGGACAGCGACTTCGGGGTCCGGCTCGACCCAGCCTTCACGGGAGAACCGCACAACTACCTCGTGCAGCAGGCGCTCCCCCGGAGCAACCGGGTTCGCTCGATGCGTGCCATGAGTAACGCCGCAGGTTCGTTTCGGCTCGCGAACCTGGCGAGCGGCTCGTCGATCCCCGGCTGGGTCCTGGTCCGGCGGACCGTCCCGACCTCGACCTATCGGGTGGTCGGCGCCTCGAACGACCAGATCCAGCAGTTCAAGATCCTTGACGAGTCGATGGACGAGCACTTCGTCTACGTCGCCGCGAACGTCGCCGGTAGTTTCGGTGCGGCCCCGACCGGGAACTCCCCCTCTCCGTCCGGTGGGTCGACTGGCGGCGGCGGTCCAGGCGGTGGTCTCCAGGGCTCGCCCGGGACCACGGGATCGACGGGAACGACCATGAGTACGGAACTCGTTCCGATCAATAGCCCCGAAGGGCGTCGTGCCCGTGCGCTGCTCATCGGCGGGAGCCCTCCGTTCTAGGTAGAGTAGGCCCCGGGTCGCACAGGAGTCGGAACCTATGGGGTCTGTCGCTCGCGTTACCATCGCCGGTCGGGTCGTCGCGGGCGGCCACTACGGCGCGCACTCGTGGCCGCTCCGTCTCGGCACGCAGGCGCCCGAGGTCGTCTGGGCGCTGGATCCCGACACCGCTGCGGTCGTGCTCGCGCTCGACGAGACCGAGATCACCTTCGAGCCGCCGGGCGCGCCGCCGCTCGTCATCAAACGGGTCGTCGTCGTCAAGGAGGCGCCGAGCGACGACCCGCTGATCCGCAACGTCGTCCTCTCTGACCTGCGTTGGTACTGGCCGAGAGTACTGATCCAGCGAATCTACAACCTGCGGACCAAGTCGGGCACGAACATCCTGACGACGGTCACCGGGACACCACAGGGACTACTGCCGATTTACGAGCAGACGACATTCTCTCCTCCTACCCTTAAGGGTGACGGCCCTGGGTCTGTCGGCCAACCGTGGAGGGGAGATGAAATCCTTCTCGACATCATCGGAGCCCTTTTGGCTCGCAGCGTTTCGGTGGTCCACGACAAAAGTCGTTCTCGTGCGGCGCTGATCCCTAACAACCTGTCTGTGATCGGGAGGGGGGACGCTGCTCTGTCTCAGGCACTCGGCGTCGTCGGTGGGGTAGATGTTCGGGTTGATCCCGATGGATCAGTGACCTTGCTCGACGCCTACTTGGGGGCCGAGAAGGCTACCGTAGACAAGGTCGTTACCTACTCCCTCGCGGACAAAGGGAATATCCGATGGGTCAATATGGCGCATGTTGCGCCAAGGCGAATCAACGTCAACTACGAGATCGAAACCGAAGTCAGGGCTGACGGGTGGGAACCGGACGACTCGATCTTCTTCACGGCCGAAGGTGATGTGAATCCCAATCCGTCATGGGCCCCGACACAGGGGCCGGGAGCCGATGCACCTTGGGTGCAGAGTGTCATCACCGTCACCGATCAGACTCTCCCGCTCCGATCCCGCGCAGCGGCGGGAGGGACGACGTTGGTTCAGGGGATGGCCGCGCCGCTCTCGGACTGGGTAAAGGGCGTCGAAGCTCAAAACGACCGGATCAACGTCGGTGCGACGGGCGCTGCGGCAGGTCCTTTCACGCCCAAGGTCGCGGCGGACCTTTGGTTCGGCCCCCTGCTCAACACTCAGTACGTGACGTTCCTAGAGCAAGAGCCCGATCAGTTGTGGGCGAGTCGTGTCGCCGCGTTCCGCAACGACTGGCGTTCCCTGTGGCAACTGAACCCGCGCTTCGCGCGCCGGATCATGCCCGGGACGATCCGCGCAGTCCGCGCTGGTCTTCTCGATCCGATCTCGAACACTCGTGCGCCAAGCATCGTCTACGAGGACTTCTGTCGACGTCCGAGTCTTCGTGGGCTCAGAACCGAGAAGGCCGCAGGCTGGAACGCGAGCCTCATCCCCGGTTTCTTCCCCGACGGTGACGGTCCGCAGAAGCCGGGCCCGGATAAGGAATACACCGAACTGGGGTTCCCCATCCGGGTCTTCAATCTGGCCGACTCAAAGCCCGCCCCGGTCTCCCTCAAGGTTGAGGATCCGCTCACTGGTACATTCCGAGTCGCTTTCGTAGCGGACCCCGAGGGCAAGACCGCTGACTATACTCATGGACTCGTTCAGGACCTCCCCGGAACGAGCCGACTTGACTCGGTCTTCGGCGGACACCCCGCGACCTGGGAACTTGCGAAGCGAATCTACACGCACCGGATCGCGTTCATCTTCTCGTGCGTCCCTATCGGGCCGAACAATGAGTCGGCACTGAAAACGATCTCGATACCTGCCGCTCGATCCTTGTCTGTCTTGGGCGTTCCGGCGGACGCCGTATCGGCGGCGGGTCCTATCCTTTCGGTAAAGGTGGGGCCTGGGTTGACTAGGGCACGATTCGCCTGGTCCGACGCTGACAGAGACACGATCCTTGGCCTATTCGTCAGTGGTGGCAACAGGAACAAGGTCAACGATCTTGTGCCCGTGAATGCGGCCGAATTGATGGAGTACGCCGAGTCAACCGCCGCCTCGATGATGGCGAACTTCCTGAACCACTACGAGGGCGGCGCGGAGATCGGTTGGAACCCTGGGGTCGTGCCGATCGGTTCGCTGACTACTGTCGCGCACGGGGTCGACGAGCACGGCGCGTTCTACACGGCGCTCTCGTGCAATCCGTCGGTCCCGCCGGTCCAGCCCGAGCACTTCCTGTCGGCGTCGAGCCGTGCGACGCTACTTCGACTCATCGGCCAGTCGTCGGTGTAGTCTGGACGGTCTATGGTCGACATCGCCGACGTCTCTCGCGCAGGCATCGTCCCGGCCCAGCACCACGACCTGGGGCAATCCGGGGCCCTCTGGCCCTCGGACCGTTTGCTCCTCGCCTACAAGGTCCGGGTGCTCGGCAAGAACCTGTTCGACACGAAGAACGTGCTCGACCTCGACACCTACGGCTACGACCAGGGCGGCGCCGTCTGGCTGAACGACCCGGGTAGCGGGGCCAACATCTCGGCCACCACAACGCGCGACAAGTCGGCGCCCGCAAGTCCCGCGACCGGGGGGAGGGATGTGCCCCTGTGGTTCTCCGCCGCCCCGTCCATGGTCTCGAAGCCGTTGCCGAAAGGGACCACCGACCCCTACGGGCCCAAAACCATCCCGGGCACGTTCCCGGGACGTGGTCGGGCGTCGGTCGGGCTTCAGTACAAAGGTGGCGACCGAGGCGGTTGGCAGATCGACCCGGGGCTGAAAACTCAAAGCGTGTCGTTCCCTCTCGGGCAGGCTTTCCCGTTTGGGTTCCCAGGATCGACGCAGAGCCTCTCGAACCTGACGAAACAAGAGGTGGCGTTCATCCCGGCGGGCGGCGTT
Source organism: uncultured Actinomycetes bacterium (assembly GCA_964476495.1). GTDB lineage: Bacteria > Actinomycetota > Actinomycetes > Mycobacteriales > Nakamurellaceae > Nakamurella. The sequence goes on from CAYZBB010000007.1 coordinate 41,896, forward strand.
CTCGCGGCGATCCATCGCGGAGGCATTGACCGCGAGCCCATGGGGAGTCGCGTCTATGACGTGACGCCGGAGGGCGAACTCGACGATGACCGCTGGGCGCGTATCCACTCGTCGATGCGCGTCTATCGGCTCCCGACGGTCGGTGAGGTCTTCTTCGGCGGCTACGAAGACCCGAAGTTCAAGGCTTACCTGGCCCCCGGTGGACTCGCCTGGCAACTCGGCCTCCATGTCGGGAGCCAAGCTGGGCGAGGCGTCGTGGCGGACTCGCAAGCGTCCTCGGGACTCCCCGACGATGCTCCGAGCACGACGACTCCCGGGCTCGGGAGAACCGCGACCGGCAACTTCCGCACGAACATGGGCGTGCTGACCGACGCCCAGATGGCCGCGCTGCCGCCCGGCACAACCGTCGACTCGACCGGCACGCTCCGAGGCCCACCGACCAACCAGGGCGCGGCCGACCCGTTCCTCGCGCCGTCCGAACGCCCGATCCTAGAGATCCCCAAGACGCAGGAGCGGACCCCGGCCGGCGGCAACCCCGGGACCCGTGAACGGAAGCCTGGCACGCCACAGGCCCAGGTCCTAGCTTCGGCCTCGGCCCGTGCCCGGGGTCCGCTGGAGGTCGGGAGCCAACTCGACCCGCACATCCTCGCGGAGACCCCGGACGGCGAGCCGATCAACAGCCTGCATCTCGACGAGGGCTCGCTGTTCTTCGGGCCGACCGGCGACGCACCGCTCAAGTTCGACGTCCGGGCGTTCAAGCAAGTGCAGCAGGGCGGCCCGCTGCACGTCGAGACGTTCCTGCGGAACCACGTCACCGCGACGCACCCGTGGTTCGGGAAGGACCTACCGGGACTCCGCAAGTGGCAGACGCCGATGATCTTCGTGGAGGTGCCGCCGCCGATCACTGACGGCGGCGATCCCGACGAACCCGGTCGCCCTGGCAAGCCCAAAAGGCCCGGCCGAGGGCGTCGCCCCGGTCCCGGCACAACTCCACAGCCGGGACCTCGGCCGGGGCCAAACGACGGCGCCAACTGGACAGACCCGTTCCCTCCCCGCAAGCCTGGGCCACAGATCGTTCAGGTCCCGACGGGGGGACAGGTCGGACCCGGTCCGCTGGTCGTCCCGATCCCGGCGAATGGATTCTCCCCGAGCCCGATCACGGACGGCCCGGTCGTCAACGGTCCTCTGGTCGTCCCGATCCCGGCGGGCGGTTTCAAGCCGGACCCGGCCCCGTGCGCGCAGGTCGGCGGGTCGACGATGTCGGTGTCGATGCCTGAGATCCTGGCCCGTGCGGCAGACTTCGGCGGGGCGGGAGTCGACACGCGCTTCGTCTCGCGGGCCCTCACGGCCGAGACGATCCGCGCGTGGGCCGCGACGCCGATCAGCGGGCGCATCCTGGCGTTCCGAGACACGACGACGCCGACGATCCAGCGGCGCGCAGGGATCCCGTGCCCCGGAGCATCGGATCGCGGCGGGTTCCTCCTGACCCCGGGAGGGATCGACGGCGCCAAGGTCATCACCGATCAGGCGCAGGTCGAGGTCGGCGAGGTGGGCTTCGTCTGCGGGCCCGGCGCCTACATCGGCTACGGCAGGCCCTCGAAGGGCGGCAAGGTCCGGTCGGGCTGGAAGTCGCGGCGTAACGGCTCGACCGGCGTCTACGAGATCGTCTGCGTCGACTCGGACGGCGACGAGGACTCGCCGACCGGCTTCGAGCTGGACTGCGGCAACCACACGACGACCTCGTGGGGCGAGACACTCATCGAGGACGGGGAGTTCCGGCACCCGCCCGGCTTCATCGACGGACTCGGCCCGACGCGCATCGGTTCGCCGCTCGTGGTCATCCCCCGGGGCTCCGCGCGCTCGCAGGACGACCTCGCGAACATCACTCTGGCCGCCGAGACATCGGTCGACCTCGTCTCGAACGGCGCGGCGCTCGGCAATGACTCGTTCGCGCTGTCGGGTCTCTTCGCGACGACGATCGGCACGAACGTCATCAGCGGGACGGGCAGCAACCTCCTCCTGACGGAGTTCGCGCCGCGAGCCATCGAGGCGTCGGGCGTCACCTACTCGAACGTCTCGACGACCGTGACGGGACCCGCGTCCGCACGGTGGATCTCGGGCGGGATCCTCGCGCCGAAGGTCAACGACCTGATCGGCCTCTCGGCCATCGGCTACCGACGGATCGTGAGCATCGACAGCGAGTCGAGCATGACGGTCTCGGCGGTGTTCCCGGCCGCGGGGGTGGGCGGCGCGAACCTGATCGAGTCGCCGACGGTCGAACTCGGGACGATCCCGGCCATCGCCACGCGGGTCGATCAAATCTTCTCGAACTCGACGATGTGGACGATCGACAACGCGCCGTCGACCGCCGCCGCGACGTTCGTCTACGCGGGTCGCCCTCTCCTCGGCGGCCCCACCTGCGACGAGGTCTGGTTCTATCCGTGGCTCTGCAAGGGGCCGTCGGGTGTCACGGTCTTCCTCTCGACGCAGCGCAGCCAGCCCTACGCGAACGTCGTGACGCCCGGGACCTACGGCGTGAACTTCCGGCGGCTCGGCGCGGTCCTCAACTACTCGGACGGCGGCGGTCTCGCGAACCTCTACTACTACGCGGAAAGCGGGGAGGCGACGCGCGAGCGCCAGTGGGAGGAGGACGTCGCCTCGGGCACCCCCTTCGCCCCGCTGTGGGGCGCCGATCCGGTCGGCGGGTGGACGAAACTCTCACTGCACCGGGGGATCCCGCCGACCGCGACCGTCGCGCTCTTGAACCCGCTCCTGTCGAATCCCGCCATCGCGAACCAGATCATCCTCCGGCAGTCCGGCACGGGATCGGCCACGGTCAACCGCCCGGCGACCCTGCTCTGCGCCGCCGGGGCCGCCACGTCGTCGGTGGCGTCGCCCATCGTGACCTCGGGCGTGCAGGCGGTGGACATCGGGTTCGCGGGTGCGTCGCCGGGCGACCCCTGCGCCTACCTGTGGATCACCGGGTACCTCGAATCGCTCGCCCCTCCTGTGGCTTATCCCTGATATTCTCAGCGACGAGGCGAGGCTGGCCGCGAGAGGGCCGCTCTCGTCGATCAGTTCGAGGGAGAGAGACTCATGGCAGCCAAACCGAACGTCGTCGCCGAGCCGTTCCGCCAGGGGGTCGCGGGACCGGACCAGTTGGAGGCCCGGATCGCCAAGGCCGCGAACCCTCGGCTCATCGCGGTGGACAAGGCCAAGATCGCGCTGGGGCTCGCCGAGGCCGCGCACTCGCAGGCCGTCGAAGCGCACGAGATCCTCATGGCGAGCGATCCCGAGGGCGCCGAGACGCTCATCCCGGCGATCAAGTCGCACGAGGCCGCGGTCGCACGGGCCGAGATCGTCTGGGCCAAGACGTTCGCGGCCTGCACCGATCTCTACCCGCCGCCGACCCAGGCCATCGAGGACGCCGAACGAGCCCTCGATCTCGCCGACGCCGAGATCGCTCGGCGCTCCGCCGCCAAGAAGTAGTTGAACACCCCAGGAATCCCTAGTGACCTGAACGGGTCAGAACGGTAGTATTCTGCGCCATGGATCAACACGGGCACGACGAGAACGCAGCGCAGCGGGCGCACCAGATGTCGGAGCGGTTTGCGCGGCTTCTGGAGTTCGAGGCGGCGCGGTATCAGGCGCGCGGCCAGAAGGCGCTCAAGAAGGCGCGCGAACTCCAGATGGAAGCGCAGCAGGTCCGCCAGGAGGGCCAGGACACCGCGCAGGCCGTCGCGAAGGCGCTCGACTGCGAGTGCCACGAGAAGGCCGACGAGGCGCCTGTCTCTAAGTTCGACCGCCCTGCGCCCGTGACGTAGATGGGGGCGGCCTTGGAGATCACGGAGTCGTCGTTGCGACGCGCGGCGAACCCGTTGCTCGCGGCGCTGGATCGGGCGCGGGTCGCGCGGGATGTGGCGGCGCGGGCGGTGACCGAGGCGGACCAGGCCATCGACGGGCTGGCCGACGCCTACGGCCGGGGGATCCCCCCGGACCTGACGAAGCGTCGGGTCGAGTGCCACCGGGCGGCGGTCGAAGCCCGGCGGGTCTACTCCGAGGCGTATGTCGCGGCCTTGGGGTCTCTCACCGATCCAGTTAAGGTAGTGATGGAGGCCCGCCGGGCTCTCCAGATCGCTCAGGACGAGGTCCTGTTGCGGCAAGGAGCGAAGCAAACATGACGAACAAGAACATGATCCTCGGCCTCCTGTGGGCCCTCCTGATCGCGGTCGGACTCGTCGGCCACATGACTCAGCCGCCGCTCACGCAGCGCGCCTACGCGCAGTCGTCGACCGAGGTGAGCGATCTCGGGTCGGTCTGGAACCTGACGGCCCCGGGATCCGGCCTGATCTTCACGACGAACAAGCGACCGCTCGCGACGACCAGCGCGTTCCGCATCGACGTCTGCCTGACGGCCGGTTCGGTCTTCCAGGTGATCGAGACGGACGGCACGACCACCTTCACGAACGACCTCAACAGCGGGACCGCGCTGACGGCTGCGTCGGTCTATACGTTCGTCCACGAGTCGCGCAAGACCACGCCCGCCGGGGTGGCGCTCCAGTACAACTTCAAGGTCGCGCCGGGCACGGTCGTCCGTTCGTTACGGGTGACCGAGGTCCTGAACGGCGCGATGTAACGACGCACCGAGGGGGGGAGAGATCACCATGGGCAACAACGATCGACGGATGCGTGTGCTGCCGGGACGTTCGCGGGAGAAGCCGCCGACGATCAACCCGGCGCTCGCGCGCGATCTGACGCCGCAGGAAGAGCCGAAGACGCCCGAGCAGTTGGTGGCGGGGCACCCGGACCCGGCGCTCCCGGCGTTCGGCGTCTGCCAACAACTCTCGGGGATGCTCGCGCGCGACGAGGTCGAGGTGAACACCGTCCTCGCCTACCTCGCGCCCGAGGCTCCCGAGCGAGAGAAGGTGCTCGCGCTCCAGGAGCGGCTCAAGGCCGAGCGCAAGCGGCTGATGATCGCTTACACTCGGGCGTTCATGCTGTCGACGGAGCGACGGGGCCTCGGGGAGAACAATCTGGCGGCGGCCGAGACGACGGTGGCGGCGGCCGAGACCGAGATCCAGAAGCGTGCGGCGGCCAAGGCGTCGGAGGCCCCCAAGGAGACGACCCCATGATCGCGTTCATGCTGGCCGAAGAGGCGACCAAGGCGACGACGCCGGTCCTCGACGGGATCCACCAGATCCTCATCGCGTTGATCGCGCTGATGACGGCGATGGGGCCGATCCTCAAGTCCTACTTCGAGGGCCGGGGCGAGGCGCGCAAGGCCGAGCAGGTCGCGGTGCTCCAGACGAAGCTCGTCGAGACGACGACCTGTCTCGCGTCGACCGTCGAGGCCATCGAGAAGCACGACGTGTCGGGCGCCGTGAAGTCGGGCGTCGCGGCCATCTCGGCGGCGAAGGGCGTGGACAAGGCGCTGGACGCGCAGGTCCAGGCGATCACCGGGACGACGCCGAAGCCCGAGGCGAAGCCGTGATCGCCTCGGTGCTCGCGGTCCAGGCCGACGGCATCGAGATCGTCGCGGCACTCACCATCGCGTCGGGGGCGGTCGCGGCGGTCTGGACGTTCCTGACGCGCCGCCTCGACAAGACCGAGGCCGCCCGGGACGCCGAGCGGGCGACGATCGAGGCGGCACGGGCGGTCGAGCGGGACAAGTACCTGGCGTCGGTCCAGTCCGTCGCCACGCAGCACGAGGCGGCGATGGGGCGGCTCCAGGGAACACTCCAGGCCGAGATCAAGGAACTGCGCGGCGACGTGCGGACGCTGCACCACCGGGTCCTCACGGCCATCGGCCCGTGCGCGCCCGACACCGCGTCGCTCGCCAGGACCCCACTCCCCGACGAGGCGTTGTCGGATCGGGGGTCCGAGTGAACGACGAGGGCGACCGTCACGTCGTGTCGGTCGAGGGCATCGTCGAGCACCTGGGCCCCAAGGCCGAGGTCGCGCTCTTCATCGAGGCGTCGACCGAACGGTACACCTTCGCCCGGGAGGAATTCGACCGCCTCAAGATCGGCGAGGGGGACGGCTTCTGGTTCGACATCTTCTATCGGGACGGGAAGACCATCGGTCGGATCCGGGCTCCCGAGCCGACGGTCTTCGCCGGGCCCAACACGTTCGACTCGCCGGACGAGTTGAGCGCGAGGGCGGGACGAGGGCCATGAGCGAAGACGAGGTGGAGCAGTTCGACCGTGCGCTGGACTATGCGCGCGAGCACGCAGGAGATACGATCAAGGAGGTCTCCCATCAGGGCCCCGATCTCCGGGGTGCGCGGGGGCCTCTCCTCGAAGGAGTACGGACATGACTCGGAAGTTCTTCGCCCTCGCGCTCATCCTCGCGCTCGGGCTCGTCGGCGCGGTCGTCTCTCGCGTCGAGGCGACGACCTACGGCAAGACCCTCACGGGCGGCTGGCAGCCGTTCTCGGGTTCGGCCGCGGGCGGCGTGGCGGTCGCGACGCCGGACGCCACGAACAAGCGGCTCACGATCTTCGGCGGGAACATCTCGTCCGGCACGGCCGGGATCTTCCTCCTGGTCGACGGCACGGGCGGCTCGACCATCGGCCAGTTCTACCTCGCCGCGAACACCCCCTACACCTGGGGCGCGGACCTGTTCGGCGCGCAGGGTATCTCCCTGACGGCCGGGAACGCCCTCATCGTCTCGGGGACCGGCACGGTCACCTCGACGTTCCGGGTCCTCTCCCAGTGAGCGCCGAGCCCAAGGCCGCCGCGAAGCCCGTCGAGGCCCCCAAGGTCCCGACGGCGACGGCGAAGCCCAGCGAGACGCCCAAGGGCCCGGCGAAGCCCGAGATCCCGGCGGTCAAGGCGGGCGACCGCGTGCTCTACACGTTCAAGACGAGCGGCAAGAACGCGAAGAGCGCGCAGGAGAACCCGCGCCGGACCGCGCTGGTCCACCACGTCGAGGCGGACGGCGAACTCACGCTGACCGTGCTGCTCAAGGACGGGGACGGCCTGCACGGCTTCGTGGCGAGCCAGACCGACGTGCCCTACGACGCGAAGGGCGCGGCGCACACCTGGATGCTCCCCCCGCCCAAGGCGTAGTCGACCCACCTGGACCGTCATAGACTAGGCCGGATGCGAGACCCGGGTCAACACGCCCGGGTCTCGTCATGTCCGGGCGACTTCACCCAGCGGTAGGCCGGGGATCCCGAGGCCCAGACCTTGCCGGGGACCGGAACGCGCTGCCATCCCGCCCGAGCCATCCACTCGGCGGCTTGGCCCGGGGCGCAGACTCGGTGTTCCCATCGCTGGATCATCGTGTCCGGTGCCCGGGTCAGATCACGCGCCCCGGTCTTGCCGTTCGCGTAGGACGAAGCGCGGTGACCTGCGACATCCAGGAAGACCCGGGACTTGTTGCGGGTTGTCTTCTGCCACCCCGAGCACTTGTAGACGTGGCCCGTGTGCCCTTGGCCCTCGTCGCTGTAGGTCACCAGGACCGGCCAGCGGGATCGGTCGATGAGCCGGTGCATCTGGCGGCGCAGGGGCTTAGAGATATGAGCCAGCCGTCGCTGGTCCTTTGGGACGGCGACCATCCGGGAGAGCGCGAGGACTCCCGAGGGAGCCTCGGGGCACACGCTCTTGGCTGCGCCGACGGGCGGTGGCAACCATGCGTAGGCCGCGACCGGCTCGTCCTCTTCGTAGACCGCGAACGCATACGTCGCCGACCTCCCCATGGAGCCGTAGCCGTGGAACCGGGCGACCAGATCGGCGACCACCGAGACTCCGCACGGCCGGAGGTCGAAATTCGGGCCGCCCCTGTTCATGTTCCCTCCTTCCGCAGCGCCCGGAGACACGCCGCGAGGTCGCCCTTGAGGTCGTCGATGATCTCCTGGCCGACCGCCCGATGACGCTCCTGGGTCGTCGTCGCGTTCTCGACCCACTCCAACATCTGCCAGTAGACCGTCGGGATCACCCGGTCTTGGATGATGCGACACGCCGCCTCTTGTCCGCTGCACCCAGACTGGCGCATCTCGTAGGCGATCTGTCCGATGATCCACCGGCCGTTCTGGCTACGTTGGCCCAGTTCGATCCCGTGGAGGAGGTCCCTGACGACAGCCGCCCGTTCATCACGGTCATCCCCCGGGGAGGGGAACGGGGTGTCAATGGCGGCCTTGCGGTCCCGGATCTGCTCCTCCAGTGCCTTGATCTTCTTCTCGCACTGTTCCACCTGCCGGATCATCGTCTTCTGCACCCGCTCCCTAGCCTTGCGGAGCGCCGCGAGCTTCTTATCCATGGGTCTTGCTCGTCTTCCTCTGCTCGCCCCGGACCTCGCGCGTCTCCGGCGCGGTGTAGGGGCGAATCCCCGCCGGGGTGATCTCGGTCCCGAGCCCCCGGCCGACGCTCGTCCAGCCCCCGCGGGCCTTCGTCGCGAAGAGTTCCAGGTACGGGCCGTCGCACTTGTGTTCGAGCCACTCCGCGATCCCGAGCGGCTTCGCGCTGTGCCCGCCGATCTTGTCGCAGAAGACCGGGAGCTCGTGCTTGTCGTGGAACGACCGGTCCGCCCCCGACAGCAGCGCCAGAATCGGCAACCGGTCGCTCTTCGGCTTGCCCCGCCGCGCGATCAACAGCATCTCCGAGCAGGACTGGAGCCAGAATCCTATCCCAGTTCTGATCGTTCCGCTGTCAGGTGTGACTTTGAGCCACGGCAGGCCCGTCACGTAGTCGAAGCCCCAGGCGTCGATCAGCGCGAGCGCGTCGTCGAGCTTCGGCCAAGTTGCCCACATCGCGAGCACGCAGTCCTTGGCCGCGAGCGAGTCGATGGCCGGTTGGAGCGCCGCGATGTCCTCGGTCTTCATGGTGTCGTAGTGGTTGGCCGCTGCCCCATGTTTGGCATCACTGAAATTCTGATAGCGCCAGGGAGGGTCCGCGAGGATCACGCCGAACGTCCCGATACCCTCAGTCATGGGTCGCCTCTCGGTCGCGCGCCAGGTGCTCGCGCGTCTTCTCGATGCTCTCGCGCAGCGCCGCGATCTCGCGTCGGAGCCGCTGTGTCTCGCCCTGCTTGAGCGCCGCCTCGGCCTCCTTCGCGTGATGGGCGATCCGCTGGAGCGCGAGCGAGACTCGGCGCAACGGGTCAGGCTTGCTCATAGTTCGACCCCGAGATCACGTTCGCCGGACCCTTAAGACTGAAAGAGATCGGGCCGTCCAGAGACACGAACGGACCGTCCTGGAGCGGCAGATGAGGGTGAGGCAGAGATCCCGCCTGGGCGATGATCCGGTTCATGCTATGGACGGCACGCTGGCACCACGCCGACAGCGTCTCCAGCGCCTTCTGCGGCGACGCCTCTTGGATGCCGTCGAACACGACATTCGCCGAGCAGGTCCCGTCCCGGAGGACGCGCCGCAGGTGGACCTCGAACTCCAGCACGGTCTTGTCGTCGTGATGCTGCACGTCGTAGCGGATCAACTGCACGACCGGGTTCTTCTCGTCGTTCACCTGGACCGACGCGAGCCTGAACGTCGTCTTGCCGATCACTTGGTCACCTCGACGGCCTTGGAGATGCGGCAGAGCCCGATCCGTTCGAGTTCCCGATCCGTCATCGCCTCGATCTTGAAGCCTTCCGCGCCAAAGACGACCAGGGGATCTACGCAGAACTTCTGGAGTTCCTTGGCGATGATGTGCGCGATGGAGTTCGCCCCGGGATCGTCCGAGGGGGAAGTAGGGCCGGTCGACCCGATGCAGATGATCTTCGAGTCAGGCGGGATCGCCTGGACCTTCGCCCTCACGGCCATGTCCCGTTCCTTGGTCATCTCTCCGAGCAACCGCGCGCCCTCCGCGCACTCCTGGCGCGCGAGCTTCAAGTCCTGCTCGGCCGCGCAGAGCGAGCCCAGACGCGCGTTCATGACGTCGAGGCGGTCGCGCATCGCCGCCAGGTCCTCCTTGATCTGACCGCCGCGCCGCGCGTGCTTCGGCTTCGGCTTCGGCGGCTGCTTCTTTCCCGACTCGTCGTTCGGTCGCTTACCCATGCCCCGGTTCCTCCAGTGCTTCGACGTGTAGTTCACTTGACGGCCAACTTCTGCTTCACCGACTTGATGATGTCCACGGTGCCGCCCTGATACCCGCCGCTCAGCAGCGCCATCCGCATCTTCTCGGCATAGCCGGTGGGGTGGTTCTTGTCTTCGCAGAGTCGGTGCGGCGACTTCTCGATTGCGTCCAGGGTCTTGCGGATGGCTTCGTGGTCAAGCCCGGACAACTCACAGAACGCCTGGTAGCACCGGTAGAGCGGGTCCAACTCCTCGAAGGTCAGGGGCGGGAGCGC
>CAYZBB010000007.1:52283-99617 GCA_964476495.1 uncultured Actinomycetes bacterium
TCCCTTCCTTGTTCGCCTTGACCATCGACTGCCAGACCTGAACCTTGCGTCCGTGGCACTCCTTGCGGGTCGACGGACGGTAGCGGTCGGTCGACCGGATCACCTGCCCCTTCCGCATGATCTCCATGAGCGCGCCGAGCGCCCGGGGTTCGCGGACCGTGTGCCCCTGGCTCGCGAACCTCGTCCAGACGTCGTCGCTCGTGAACTCGGCGTGGTTCAGCGCGACCCAACCCGCGGCCTGCCGCAGCGCCAGGTCCTCCTGCTCGGTCATGCCGCGCTTGACCTTCTGGAGACCGGCCTCGCGCGCCGTCTCGACCTCGGACTCCATGGTCAGGACGCCCTCGGCGGCCGGACCTTGGCGAAGCGTCCCGGCGAGACCTTCCGCAAGAAGCCCTGGTGCGCCAGCGCCGTCATCGTGGCGCGGATGCTCCGACGCGCCCGATCCTTGTCGCCCTCCGAGTAGACCGGGTCGTGCTCGAACAGATGCTCCAGCACGTACGCCGCCGTGATCCCCACCGTCTTCGGGGCCCCGGCGTTGGCGTTCACGAACTCGATGATCCGCGCGGCCTTGGTCCCTGGCTTGGGCCCCACCCGCTTGTACTCGTTCACAGAACTCTCCCTCGCGCCCGACGCCGAGCGCCTGACGCCAAGAGAATACCCCGCGTCTCGGATCGGTCAATAATTTTCCCGGGAATTATCTTGCCCCAGGGAGAGGGGCGGGTATGATCCGTCGGCGTAGGAGGGTTCGCGATGTGGCAAGACCCGGAGCTTGTGTTGCCGAGGGGGCGCGACTTCACGGTCGCCCCGGGCAAGGATCCGGCGCTCGACCGGTGGGCCGAGGCGTATGGCGCGCCGCCGAACAGCGCATTCCCGCCCGGGGGGATCGCCGGGTGGAGGGACGGGGAGGCCAAGGGCTACGAGCGGGGGCTCCGCGAGGGAGCGGCGCTCGGGTTCTCACGCGCGCTGTGCGAGCGGTTCGCCCGACACTTCGCCTGCGACGCGCTGGAGTTGTTGGCGCGACGGGAGGGGCTGATCCCCGTGGTGAAGGCGGATCGTTTTGGTGAGCGCATCCAGATGTGGCGCGGCGAGACCCTGATCTGTGACGTGTTCAGCACCGACTCGGACTGGGCGTCGTTGTCCGCGCTGACCGAGGTCGTGCGCGACTACGCCGGACAACATGGAGCGCCGCTATGAGTGAGCCGAAGTGGTACGACAAGCCGATGCCTCTGCAACCGTGGTGTGAGCGCCAGGTCGTCTTCGAGACGCATGATGGCGCGGGACCGCTCGCCCGATGCTGCAAGACGGCCACGCACAGGGTCCGCGCGTTGTCGGGAGGACGTTCGTGGTTGTCCTGCCAGGATCACGTTGATCGCGACGTGGCCGAGGGGCGCCAGTACTTTCATGAGCCTCTGGAGATGAAGTCATGAGCACAAAAAGCAAGGTCTTGGCGGTCCCGTGCTTCTCTTGCGTGGTGATCGCCGCTGCGGGAGCGTTCATGCGCGTCGCGGATTGGGGATGGTTCTTGTTCGTGGGCTTCGTCTTCGGCGTCGCCTGCGTGGAGACGAAGACGTGAGCGACGCCGACGACGTGACGACGCCGATCTACTTGACCGTCAAGGAGATCGAGTTGATCCACGCGGCGCTGGGGGTCTACGGGAGCCTCGCGGGCCAGTCCAGCGCGCTCCCGGCCTACCGAGGCACCGAACTCGCCGACGTCTTCCAGCAACGCGCCCAGGCGAGTCCCGTGTTGGCGGCCAAACTCAAGCGCGCCATGGACTCCTTCGAGTGGCCGACCCCAAAGGTGACGACGTGAGCGACCGTGATCTCCGCGTCCTTGAACGACGCGCTACGGAGGGCGACGAGGCAGACGCCGGGGACGAACTGGTGGCACGGCACAACGTGAGTGACACGCGGGGAGACGCCAAGTGACCGACGACGAGATCACGGCGGCGCTCAAACGGCTTCGCGAGCAGATGGCACCGGACCCGTGGCCCGATGAGCGCGAGCGGACCCTGGGGTGGATTCGGCACGAGATCGGCGATGTCGCGTGGAGGAACCCGATCATCCACGCGGCGATCATGCGCGGGCTCATGGATCGCCAGACCCGAGAGACGATCCTCGCAGGCGCCGTCCGGATGGCAGGCGAAGCCCTGTTCCACCAGCAGCAGATGATGATGCGGCTACTCGAAGCCAAGTCGCCCGAACCTATGCCATACCTGCCGGACCACACGACTACAACCGCAACTCCCCGGGCGGGGCATGAGACCACAGCGAACGATGAGTGACGAGAAAGACTTGACGGTCCCGCAAGACCGTCGAGCCATGGCGCGCTACGTGGACGGCTTCCGGTTCAACGACCGCACGTTCAGCGGGGGACATCGCGATTGGGCGCGGGCCCTGGAGTTGCTGCCGAAGATGACCGCCGTCGCGCTCGTCCTGCGGTGGACCGAGCGGGCCTGGGGGCTCGTCGTTGCCTCGCCGATCCCCAAGGGCGAAGTGGGCGGGCACCGCTACGATCACCGGCCGGGGAAGCTCCTGAGCCTGTTGCACGGGCTCATCAAGTGGCCGAACCCGAAGGCGTTCGCGGAACTCGCTCAGTGCGAGGACGAAGTCCTGGAACTCGGACGATCTCTCACGGAGGGGAACCGGGACTACTTGTTCCGCATCGGCTGCTACATGCTCGGCTACTTGGGCGAGGGAGCCCGCGAGCGCGCCGCCACGATGTTTCCGTGCGCGATGGACGAGGCCGCCCAGATCATCGAGAAGATCGAGGGGACACCCGAAGACGCGACTCGGCGGGCATGGCGGACCGAGTTGGTTCGGGTCCTTGAGTCGCCGGAGGTGATGTCGTGACCAACAAGAAGCGTCGGCAGAAGTTCGCGAACTACCGCAAGTGGTTGACGCGAGACTACCGAATGTTCGCGGTCTCTCGGGATTGGCCACGAGACGATCTGGCCCGCGACCCATCGGACCCGGATGACGACCCGTCTCACAATCTGCTGCGCGCCTTCACCAAAGCGACCAGGATCTCGTTGCTCCAGGCGAAGATCAACAACCTCGCCGCCGGGGTCTCGGCGGCCGATCGGCGTCTGTTCCGGCGCTACGCGAACAAATTCGGCGACCTGCCGCGGATCAACCGGAACCCGCGCTGGGCCGATCTGAACTGGCGCGACCGAGTCCGGTGATCGATCAGAACATGGGCGGCGTCGGGGCCAGGAGAAGATAGTCGTGAGTGATCGGAAGTTCCCGCCATGCCTCTGTGGCGATCAACCTGAGTTCACCCAGCACACCTACATCCCCGAGTGCGCCATCACGGACGCTCCATACGCCAGGCAGGAGATCGCTCGGGGAGGGAGGCAGTACGTCGTCTTCTCGTGCGCCAATGGCAAGTGCGGAGTCAGGGCCTCGGCGTGGAGTTCACCCGATCTCGTCGAAGAGTGGAAGACGGTGATGCAGGTGGCGAACGAGGTCCGACGCACGAGGTCGACCCTGGAGCCGTTCACCTAGGCGGCCAGGACCAGTACCCGCGCGTCGGCGTCTCGGCGTAGGGCACTGACTGGACGTTGTGGGACCCGTCCGAGAGAACACGACGAGCGACGGCGTGCCGTCCGCGTTGACGCCCGTGACGAGCGCCGCCTGGGTCTCGGGCGGATACTCGCCGTCGGCCGACCCGAGGCTCATGTAGTGGACGATCCGGCCGACCGTGATGATCGGCACGACCCGCACGTCCCCGGCCTTCATCTCGTTGGCCGCGCCGAGAGACTTCTCAAGGAACCGGAAATCACTACCGGTGAAGTTGGCGTGCTCTCCGTAGGAGGCGTTCCGTTCCTCGGCTCGCGCGTGGGTCGCGAGGAACATCCTGCCGGTCGGCGTCACCCCCATCGCCTTGAGCGTAGCCATGGCCGACGCCGCGTAGATATCTCCCTCGCCGGTCTCGCCAGGCAGGCCCTCAATCTCCGTGACGACCAGAGACCACGCGCGCGAGTCCTGGGTCAACGCCCACGTCGCTCCGTCAAGCGCCCCGCGCCGCCAGTCGTCGTGCCCGTCCTTCGCGACGAGGACCGTTTGATCCTTACCGGCGAGACCGTCACCTGTCGTGTCGACCGATGCCCTGGATCGGGACCCGCCGGTCAAGGCGATCAACCGGACCCGCACTCGCGCGAACCGCAGCAAGGTGCCGGAAACATGACGCAAACTGATCGTGACCTCCTCGCTCTTCGGTTCGTTGCTCACGGGAGCCTCCGGGGATCGAGTTTGGGAGCGGCGAGCCTGGTGCGGATCTTCCACTTCGTCATGCGGATCGTGTGCAGGCGGTCCTCCTCGGCCCATGCCGCCCGCTGGGCGCGCTGCTCGGGCGTCGGCTCGACATCACGAAACGACTTGAACGTGGACCAGACCCTCTTGAGATCGGTCAACACGCCGGGCCCGAAGTCGTTGAGGTTGTTGCCGGTCGCCGGATCCGCGCCGAACCGCTTCTTGGACTCACTCATCGGGGCCCGACCTCCCGAGCCTTGCGAGTGGCGACCTGTCGGATCGCCTCGGCGAAACTCTGCTGACTCGTGGTAGTTATCAGAATGCCCCCGCCGTTGCCTACGAAAGACCTGCGTGTCCCGGCACACTTCGAGACAGCGAGCGACTCCATGCCGTCGATCGTGATGATGTCGAGTCGTTCGCTCTGCACGAACCGCGACCAGAGCCCCGCGAGCGGCTGCGACTTGGCGAAGGCCGGGTCCTGCACGAAGACCTGGACCCCGTCGGGCTGCGTGGTGTTGAGCCGCCGCACGCCCCGTGGGATCCGCAGCGGTCGGTTCTGATACCTCGACCGCCTGAGCCGACTGTTCTGCCCCATGCTGCCCCTCCCCTTGCGTCTGTCCCAAGGTCCCGTATAGACTAACGGCCTCGCGGGTGTACGCCCACGAGGCCGTTAAGGTTGGTCGCTCGGGCGAGCGGACCGATCAAACAGCCGGAGGAGGTCCGGCCGAGATGGATACTACGATCCTCGACGCAGACGTGCAAGCCCCCACGATCCAAGAGACCGATCTTGAGATCGGGCGCTCGGGAACGGGCGCTCCGACGCCGACTGCGCCGCACGAAGAGGCGTCGGCCATTCTCCGGTCGACGCTGGGGCAGAACCAGATCGGACTCGTGCGATCTAGGGTTGGGCTCGGCAAGACCGAGGTTGCGCTGGATGTGCTCGCGGACAGTCGCGGGGTCCGCAGCGTCACGGCGGTCGAGTCCCACCGGCTGGGCGACGAAATCGTCACCCGCGCGCTCGCGAAGGGGATCGACGCGGCGAAGCCCATGAGTCTTGAGGAGGGCTGTCGGAACCTGGAGCACGTCAAGGAGACGCTGGACGCGGGGTGGACGCGATCTGTCGCCTGCCGGACTTGCCCGTACCGGCCCGACTGCGCCTATCTGGCGTCGCTCAGGACCGCCGCGAAGGCACAGGCGCTCGTCACGACCAAGGCGACGTTGCGCGACATGGGCGGGCTCCGTCGGGTCGCGCAGGACCGCGACGTCGTGATCATCGAGGAAGGTGCGGTCAGCGCCCTGTCGCCGGTCTTCCGCCTGACGATCCCGGCGCTGGAGGAGACGCGGCGTCGGCTCGGAGAACTTGACGGGTTGAAGGCCCCGGGAGAAGCGGCTCGGGCGGCGGCGAAGCGGCTCATCGACGGCTTGCTCGGGGAGAAGCCAGTCGTGGCGGCCAAGGCGACGGCGCGCGAGGACCTGCTGCCCGAGAACGCGCTGGCGCGCGATGTCCCGATCTACGGCGAGGACCGGAAGGCGATCTTGGCGGGACGCGGCTGGCGCCAGGTCGAGGCGGCATTCCGCGCGCTGGTCCACGAGACCCAGGAGTGGAACCGGAACCGCCGGGACGGACGGCCCGCGCGGCGACTGCCGAAGAACGTGCTGCCGCAGTTGCGGGCCTTCGCCAAGGCGGCGGGCAGGCGGAAGATGCTCTGGCTGACGGCAGCGCTGCCGTCGGGCGCCTGGGAGATCCGGGCAAAGGCTCTGCTGCCCGAGAAGACGCCGATCTGGCTGCTCGACGCGACGGCCGACCCCGTCCTCGTGCAATCGGTCCTGGGGGCCAAGGGAGACCGTCTGCGCGTCATCGGCGGCGGCGAGGCTCTGCCGGCGCGGATGATCGTGGTGACGGGCCAGAAGGTCTACGGACGGGCCTCCCTGCGCGTCCCCGGCACATCGGAGTGGGACTCAGGACGCATCGAGATCAGCACGGACGCCATCGCGACCACGTTCCGCCGGCTCGGCGCCGAACGCCCCGGCCTCATCTCGTTCAAGGCACTCATGCAGGCGGCGGACGGCTCGACCGGCGAACTCCTCCAGGGGGTCCGGGATGCCCTAGGGATGCCGGACATGCCGGGCATGTGGTTCGGGCATGTCCGGGGTCAGGACTCGATGCGGGATCGGGACGCGCTGGTGATCTACGGGACGCCGACGCCGCATCAGGACGAGTTGCGGTCGATCGCGTTGCTGCTCGGGGCGTCGTGGCAGGATCTCTACGAGAACCCGGCGCCGCAACACGCGCAGACGGGCGACGAGACGTTCCCGGTCTTCACCTACCGGCCCGGTCCGATGCTTCTCGCCTGGAACCTCCTGGTGCGTTCGGAGATCCTCCAGGCGGCCGGGCGGGTGATGCGGCGGGGTCAGCGCGCCACCATTGTCGTCTTCGCGTCCTGTCTTCTCGGACCCGACGTCATCCGGCGCTCGGAAAGTTCCCTCGGGTTCTCGGGTCGACGCAGAGAGGTCGTCGATCACCTGCTGAACGAGTACGACCGCTCGGCCCCTCTCCCTGGGTGTAACAAGGTCGGCCAGACCCTCGGGCTAGATGATCGCCATCTGGCGGTCAGGACGGGGATCCCCGCCGCACGCTTCTGGCGCGAGGAGCGGGATCACCTGGACCAAGCGACCGGACGACTCCCCTGCGCTACCGTCACACCGGAACCCGTCGCCTCGACGCAGGAGCTGAACTGGGCGGAGAACACGATGCAGATGATGTCGATGTCCCGAAGGGACCTGGACGCCGTCTGCCCCGTGCTACCTCCTTCTCTGGCGCTCGAAATGGGACAAGCACGGCCCATCAACGACGCAAGTCCTTGTGATGAGGCGCAATCCAACGACTTCATCGCGCGAGTCATCAGGATGCCCGCCTCGATCCGCCTCATCCTCCTCCCGTATCTCACCGACCTAGAGGTCATCCAGATGCGGGAAGCCTGCATCCGACCCTCTCCCGACCAGGACATGACCGACATCATCGTCGATGAACTGCTCCAGATGGAGGACTGACCCTATCTCGAACCGGTCCTGATCCGTCGTCGGCTTCACCCCACCCCTCCTCTTCACAGGATCTCGCCCCGTGAGGGGCGACTATCTCGTGACCCAGAAAGTGGGCCCGCCGTGACGGTAGCGCAGCATTCCGCCCCGTCCCGTCCCGCCACCAACCCGACCCAACCCCTTCTCCCGGCAGGGCTAGAAAATTCCCTTGATAGTCGCTTGACTCTCGGGGGTTCGTCCTGTATTCTCCGGCCTGTCGGTCAGGAACGGACCTGACGGGCGTCTGCTGATCGGAGGGTGACGGACATGAGCGCGATGCTGACGATGCACGACGTGGACGCGAGGGCGCGGGCTGAGTTGGGGCGCGGCGAGGTGATGGTCGTGAAGAGCCTCGCCTTGGGGGACAAGGGCGTGCGGAGCCCCGAGGAGGTCCACGCGGCGGGCCTCTGGGGCGCCGAGGGTCTGCGGATCTGCGGCTGGACGCAAGCGCCGGGAGTGAGCGCGGGTCAGTCGCCGCTCTACCTGGCGGTGCGGCTGCTCGGGCACGTCACCGTCGTCGAGGAGACGGAGGCGTACGAGATCCGGCGCCGCAACGTCGCGGACGTGATCTATCGCGACGACGTGCAGGTCGCGACGCTCCATCACTTTACGACCGACGTGGTGAGCAAGCCGGGTCATGACGTGTGCGTGTGGTGCAAGTACGACAACTCCATCAAGAACGACCGCGATGGCTGGAACTGCGGCTACTGCGGAGGGAACTGATCGATGGATACGGCCGACGTGGTCGTTACCGCGAGGGTCGGGACGAACTCTCCTACGTTCGCTGCGATCTTGGCGATGCACGTTCCCGTTGGCTCTACAGTCGCCGATGTGACCTTCGGGAAGGGGACGTTCTGGAAAGACGTAAGGCCAGACGCCTATAGGTGCTTGCCGACAGACCTCAAGGCGGATCCCTCGGTGGACTTGCGCCGCTTGCCGTATGACGATGGATCAATCGACGCCGTGGTGCTTGACCCGCCCTATATGGAGGGATTCTTTAGGCCCAAGAAGACCCAGACGGCTCACACAGCCTCGGACTTTCGGGATCGTTACGCTCTCCAAGGTGAGGCCGAAGTTTACGGACACGGGGCCGTCCTTCGGCTCTATGCGGACGGCGGGAGAGAGGCCAAGCGCGTTTTGCGGCCCGGTGGTGTTCTGATCGTAAAGTGCCAGGATGAGGTCAGTAACCATAGGCAACATCTGACGCACGTTGAGATCATCAATGACTACGCCACAGTCGGATACTACTGCAAGGATCTATTCGTGGTCGTTCGGAGGGATACCCCTCACGGCAAAAGGATGCAGAAACAAGAGCACGCTAGGAAGAATCATTCATATTTCCTAGTCTTCATAAAGGATAGGGCGAGGAGGACTGAGTCATGAAGTTCATCATCAGCAGCAACGTCGAGAACCTGCGGACCGCGAAGCCCGACGCGACGGTCGAGGCCGAGTACGGTGACGCGGTCGCCGAGGGCCTGGTCCTGACGATGGCGCACCACGGGCCGCGTGCGGGCCAGAAGGCCCCCTGCGCCTACGAGAACGGCTGTGGGGCGGGCGTCGAGACGATCGGTCTGTCGCACGTCGACCTCGACACGATCGGCGGCTGTCTCGCGCTGCTCGGCCAGAAGCCCTCCGCGCCGTCGTTCTGGGCGCTCGCGGAGTTCGTCGACCTGAACGGGCCGCACAAGCTCGGGTCGTCGGGCGCGTCGTCGGTCGATCTGCGGCGGCTCAACGCCTACTGGGCGTTCAGCCAGGCGAACAAGGTGTTCGCGCCGCGCGACGGCTCGGTCGCCGACGTGACCGCGCAGGTCATGAAGCACGTGGACGCGGTCAACGCGATCCTCGGCGGCAACGAGGTCATGCTGCGGGCCGGGGATCGCTTCGCGGAGGGCGAGGATGTGCTGAACCGCGAGTCGTTCGTCAGCTTCGCCGACGGGATCATCGTCCGGCAGAGCAAGCGGTTCGTGAACCACCTCTACGTGGCGCCGGACGGTCGGGTCGCGCGGGCCGTCGTGACGCACAACCCGTCGGAGTCCGACCTCTCGGGCGGCGCGGTCACGCTGTCGCTCGCGGATCCGATCCCGGGCGTCAACTGTGGAGAGATCCTCAAGTCGTGCTTCGGACCCGAGGCCGGGGGACACGCCGGGATCGGCGGGTCGCCGCGCGGGAAACCGCTGCCGATGACCGAGGCGCTGCGCGTCGTGTCGACGCTGGCGAGCCTGATCGTGCCCGAAAAGGGCGCATAGGGAGAGACCATGAAGACTCAGAAGCCCAAGACTCAGAAGTCCAGGGTCCAGAAGCCCAAGGCGAAAGCGAAAGAGATGGCGGTGCTGGTCTGCACCGAGTACCGGGGCGTCTTCTTCGGGACGACCTCGGACGTGACGGCGCGCCCCCTGCGGCTCCGGGGCCTGCGGTGCTGCCTCTACTGGTCGACCGACGTGAGCGGGTTCACCGGGCTGGCGGAGCGGGGTCCGTCGAAAGACTGCCGGATCTCCGCACCGATCGAGGGCGAGTCCGTCGTTGAGAAGGTCACGTTCGTCGCCCAGGTTACGGACGCGGCCCGCGCCGCGTGGGTGGCGGCCCCATGCGCCGGTCGCTGACTAAGCCGCCGGAGTGGGCGATGACCGGCTCCGGCTCCGGCTCCGGCTCCGGCTCCGGCTACGGCTACGGCTCCGTCGCCGGCTCCGGCTACGGCTCCGGCTCCGGCTACGGCTCCGGCTCCGGCGACGGCTCCGGTTACGGCTCCGGTTACGGCTCCGGCGACGGCTCCGGTTACGGCTCCGGCTCCGGCTCGCCCTACCGTCCGCCCAAGGGAGACGACACGAAGTGAGCGATCCGAAGGATGGCGAGAGTCTTGTCAGGGCGCTTGAGGAGGCGGCGAAGACCGATCGGGCGCTGCTCCTGCGCTTCGTGCAAGCGGCCGAGAAGATCGCCGCTGGCAACGCGAACCTGGCCGACGTCGGTGGTGTGTTCGAGCGACTAGCGACGGTCCAGCAGGGTTCGGATGGCGTGCCGATCAGTCCGTGCCCGGCCTGCGGCGGGCCCGGTAAGGTCGTGACGAGCGTTCTGGCGCACTCCTTCGTCGCGTGCGTGGTCGAGCCCCAGTGCGGCATGATCGGCCCCACCCGCACCTCGGCGCCCGCCGCCGTCGCCGCGTGGAACCGCTTGCGGTGCGCCGCCGAGCCGCCCAAGACTCCCAAGGTCCTCGCCGAAGCCTGGGGCCTCTGGTCGGAGGTCGAGTCTGATCTGGTTCAGATCACTAGGAACGGGAGTCATGGCCCCCTGCTCTACGACGGTGAGGCGGGCGCTGAACATGAGGCCATGCTCAGTGGGCGGAAGTGGCGTCCGGTCCGAGTCCAGATCGTCGAGATGTCGTCGTGACCCCTCTTGAGAGGGCAGACCGACTGAGCACTGCTGCCGATGACCTACTCCAACGGTCCTTTGACCTGCCGCGAGGGCCGCTCAGGGAGAGGGCTATTCAGGCTTGTTCGGCCGCGGCGGCGAGGGCGAGTGCCGAGGCACGCACGCTCGGCTGCGTGAGGGACTCGGACGCGACCGAAGTCTTGGTCGCCGAGGCTGCACGCCTCGTCAAGCAAGCAGGTGGTCGCGTGAGCGTCTCTGAGGCTCTCTCCGTCCTGGCTCGCACGGGGCGCGTTGACGACGCTGGTCTCGATGCCGAAGCTCGTACTGCGCTCCGAGCGGCCGGGGCGCGCGTGTTCGCTGGACCGGGACCCGCCTGGTGGGCGGTCGGGCAACGTCGCCGTCAGCAACTCTTCGCGGCGGTCTTCGAGTCTACGGTGCCTTTGCGCCCGGACCCGGACGCCGAGGCGTTCGACGGGCCCCGGAAGCCATGAAGCGCCGGGTCGAGAGTGCGTTGTCGTGTCCGTTCTGCGGGACGGACCCGGAGGTCGAGCGTGTGTCCCTCGGCGAGTGGCCCGAGGCGTTCGAGTGGACGATCTCGTGTTGGACTCGGTTGTGCGTGAATCCGAGGACGAGTGACGCGAAGCGGATCCGTGCTGTGCGCCGCTGGAACAAGCGAGGCGGGCGCCTTCGAGGGCCCGGGATCAAAACTAAGTCGGGTCGGTGACCCGGCGCAACAAGGGAGAGAAGACGATCATGTCGAAGACGAAGAAGCCGGAAGCCTCGAAGAAGGTCTGTCTGCGCGACGGGTGCGGGAAATTCGTGCGGTGTCGGGGACTGTGTCTCACCGACTACCGCATGGCGGCCACTCTCGTCCAGCGCGGGGAGCAGACATGGGAGCGCCTGGAGTCGCTGGGCTGCTGCCTCCCTCGTCAGCCGAGGGGCCGAGGCAGGCACTCCTTCATGTCGGTCTGGATCCAGTCGAAGTCGGCAAAGAAGTCGTGAGCCGGCGCGAGGACAGGGCACCCGCCCACACGGGGTTGGGCGGGAAGGGCTTCCGGTGCCACAACTGCGGCGTCGAGCAGGAGATGGCGTGGCCGGTGTCGCTCGTGATCCTGACCGCCGCCGGTCGGGCTTTCGAGAAGACGCACGCGCGGTGCGAGCCCTCGGAGCGGGGTCGCGCGCGGTTCCGGTTCACGACGCCCGAGGAGTGGCGCGAGTCCTGGGACACCGGGATCTCGTCGGCGACGATCTGGTCGGTCGCCATGGACCGGCGCGCGTTCTCGGACCTGCCGATTGGAGACGTTCCGAAGGACCCCGACGACTTCGGGCGCTGCTACCGGCTGCTCCGGGCCTTCCCGGAGTGGCGCGCGAAGTTGCCGCAGGTCGCCGACCGCTACCCGGCCTGGAAGCCGCTCGTGGAGCGATGGGACGAACTGACGCGGCTCTACGAGGAGGAGTTGCCGACCGGCCGGGCTCCCCGGCTCTTCGCGCTCCTCCAGGAACTCCGCGCGGATCGAGTCACCGCCGCGCGGAACGGGTGAGGGTGCCGATGGACGAGAAAGACCTAATCACGCGCCTGCCTGACGACTTCATCCCAGCCAAACCACTGATCGAGGTGGCGCGTTTCCTCCAAAACGTCCTCATAATCGAGGAGGGCCTGGGCGGATCCTTATCGCCGTCTGACAGGTTCAGTCTGCTGGTCTTGAGTCACGCGAACAACTACATCAATGGCACCAAGAACACTCTCCCTGACGACGTCCGTGAGTTCATCCACAAACTACGCACGATCAGGGAGATCAACTGGAAGACGCCCGGAGCCGCTGGGTCGGCGACGATCCACGCGCCGTGTCCCGCTGACGTGCCGCGCGAGGGTGAGTGATGGAGGGGCGCGAGGCTCGGCCGCAACGGGATCAGAGGCACGAGGCCGGGGCGAAGGCGCCGGGCGGGCTCTGTCCCGGCTGCAACCAGTCGCGGCTCAAGATCGACCGCAAGACCGGGCTCTGCGCGCGTTGTCTCGCGCGCGGCGTGAAGCTCGGTCGCGCGGCCAAGCCTCCGAGCCCGATCCTCAAGGACGAGGACTGGCGTTGCGAGAGTTGCGGCGTCCCGGTCATCGTGGGCTCGGAACGCTGTCGTCTGCACCTGACCTACCAGCCGGGGGTGTCGCCGCGCTGGCGACCGGCCAAGACGAAGCGCAGGAAGCCGAAGGGGGAGTCATGACGGACGAGTCGAAGTTGTGGGCGCCGACCGAGGCATGGCCGAGGTACCCGATCATGACGGTCACGGGCATCGCGGTCTCTCGGGACCTGGCGCGCGAGATCATCCGGCGCATCGACGTGACGTTCCAGGGTTCCGGGCCGCCGACCGACGACGAGTACTGGAAGGACGAGTTCCACCGTCGCCTCAAGATGCCCAGGTGCCCTGACTACGTGGGCGACATGCGAGGAAAACTCGCAATTCAGGAGGACATATTTCGTGTCCAAGAACGGTTCGAGGAGTGGCGGAGGGACTGGGGAGTGATCCCGCTTGACGCCATCTACACCGACTGGATCTCGTCGCCCGGCGGCGAGGGCCCCTCGGGCTGGGTCCACCCGGGCGGTCGGATCGGGTTCCAGGACCACGTCTCCGAGAAGAACCCGACGCCCGAGGGGCTGCTGGCCGAGTGGCGACTCGTCGCGGCGGCCTTCCCCGCGTTGTCTCTCTCCGTGTCGTTCTCCACATCTGGCGCGGCTCAAGCGGTCGACCCCATGCCGTTGATGCAGTTGCGGGTGAGGGACGGAGGCGTCATCGTCGTGCCGCGGGATCAGCCGCTCGACACCGTCGGGCACGACCGGATTCTCCCGAGTGGTCCGTGGCGACCCTCGGACCCCGAGATGTTGCGGGATCCGCGGTGGAGTCGGGGCTGTCCCGAGTCCTGGATCGACGAGTGGGAGCGCAAGGCCCAGGAGATCGCCTGGGCGAAGGGGAGGACGACGTGAAGAGACTGACCCGAGACCAGAAGATCGCCAAACTCTGGGACGCCTACGAGATGGCGGATCTCAGCATCCAGAGGCGCGAGAAGGTTTTCGACATCCGTCCGTCACACTTGCCGAAAGAAGGGACGGCGGCTTGTCGTGAGTTCAAGAACAAGTTGAAGGACCTGGATGAACTCCTCTTCGCGGAACGTAGGCTGCGAAGTGCCGCGCTCATGGCTCTCGTCAACATCGGCGCCTTCGATGACTCGACGAAGCAGGCCCAGATCCGCAACCTCCTGAAAGACGCGGGAGTGAAACTCAAGTGAGCGACCCCAAGCACGACCTCTATGAAGCGGTCGAAAGTCTGCCGTTCGACTTGAGGCAGGCGTTGGACAGTTACGGCTGGTCTAACCACAAAAAGGGAGTGGCTTCTTGCCTGGAGGAACAGGCGCATTTTCGGACGAAAGAGCGTCCGCACAATGAGACGAGGAAGAAGGAGTATGAAGCCGCTAGCCAGGAGGTGAAAAGGATATGTGACGTGGTGATCCGAACTAGGGATGAGGTGGCGCGTGCGATCCTAGCGGCGCTAGCGGAGGCCAAGAAGCGATGATGAAGTCCGTGCGCCAGGTCCGGCGAGGCGATGTGTTCCGGCTCCCCGGCCAGGTCCGGCCCGAGGACTTCGTCGCGCTGTCGGACCCGTGGTCGCTCGGCCCGCACGCCTGGCTCGTCAAGGTCGGCCCGAGTGCGCCGGTGGCGCGTCCCGAGGCCAAGGAGAAGACGTGAGCCGAGCGAGCAGGAAGCAGCGGAAGAAAATCCGGGCGGCCAAGATGTGGATGGAGCGGGCGTCGAACGCCGCGCTCGCCTGGGTACGTCTATCGCCGGAGGACCCGGCCTATGACGCGCTCGGGACGGTGTGGTTGGGCGCCGAGACCTGCTACGTGCAGACCCTCGCCAACGTCTTCGGGTTTCGTGGGTCTGACCGCCGGTTCTTCCGTCGACACTCCGACGTGTATCGGTTCCAGTTGAGGGACTGGCTCAGGGAGCGGGGGTTGTGATTCGCCCGCGCCCCGACGCGATCCGCCCCTACGTCAAGCCTCGGCTGCACGGCGCTCGTCGCCCGCGCGGTCAGTCGGGCGGCGCGGCGAGGCGGCGAGCGGAGGACCTGGCGAGCGTAGAGATCGACAGTCAGGAGCGGGCCCGGCAGTTCGGCAAGCCGCCCGCCGGATCGCGCTTGGTCCCCGCCGTCGCCCCAGGGACCGGTGACCCCTGGAGGGCCACGAACACGTCGTCGACGAATCCGCTCTACTCGGCCACGGGCGAGCCCTCATACTCGCGGCTCGGTTACGTGGCCGGGCAGATCATCTACCTGCCCGGCCCGTTCCACTCGACGGGTTGGTGCTAGAGCGCGGCGATGGCGGCGGTGACGCTGACCTGGATCGTGACCTTCGCGGCTTCGGCGAGGATCGCCGCGCTCTTGCGGAGCCCCGACTCGATGAGCGCGGCGTTGCGCTCGGTCGCGACGAGGCCCGCGGCGCTCACGGCGACCCGGACCGCCCTCATGGCCGTCTCGGCCCCCGCCATGAGTTCGGCGGCGCGCTCGGGATCGCGCTCCAGCGCCGCCTCCAGTCGGAACTGCGCGGCCCGGCGGGCGTGCGCGGTGACGCGCGCCATGGACTCCTCGGTCGTCTTCTTGAGGATCTCCTTGAAGTCGTGAAGCAGCGTGTCCCCGAGTTCCTGGGCCTGCTTCGTCAACTCGGGGATGGCCGCCGCGCGGATCGCCTCCTCGACCTTCGTCACGACCTTCTTCGGGTCGGTCATCGGACCCTCCCGACGCGCTCGCTCTGCGTCTGGCCCGCGTGCATCGCCCGGTCGACCGTCCCCAGGAACGTCTGCGCGTCCTTGGCGACGCCGTCCAGGTCGCTCTTCACGGCCGACGCGGTGTGGATCTCGTCGAGCCGCTTGCGAAGCTCGACCAGCCGCGCGCCCTCCGTCTCGGTGAGCGCCCGCTTCGTCACCAGCGTCGCCAACGCCCGGTGCTCCTCGCGGAGCCGGGCGAGTTCCAGGTCGAGGCTCACGGCTTGCCTCCCGCGACCTTCGTCGTCGCCGGATCCTTGGCGCCGCTCTGCACGTCCGCGACCGACTGGATGATCTCGTCGAGCAGCGCCAGGTCGTTCGCGATGAACCGCTCGTCGCGCTTCTGCGCCCGCAACGCCGCCTCATACTTCGGCCGCACGTCGTTCTTGAGCCCGTCCTTGACCGACCCCAGGAAGCCGTCGTAGCGTTCGGCGCAGGTGCAGCCACCCACCGTCAACGCCAACGCCCCGACCCACCACGCACGCCTCATCGTCACCCTCCGTCCCTGCCGGGACTCCTCAAGTCTGCCACCCGCCCCCACTTCCGTCCATGGACTCTCGGACCCGAGAATTCACTTGACAGCCACTTGTCGGGCCCGTAGGATTCGGGGCGTAGTCGGTGGTGAGGAAGCGAGGGGTGCGAGTGGATCCGAACGAGGGCGACCCGTTGGAGTTGTGCGAGGAGTGCCGGGTCTGCGGCGACTACCTGAACGACGACGGCTGCCCGTCGTGCTACGTGGCGCCGCTGTTGACCGGTCCGCTTTTCCGGGCGGAGGATTGATCGTGGTCATGCGCTTTGTCCCGGTGTGGCGGATCGAGTCGGTTGACAGATACGGATACACTGAATTCTCGGGCTTCTACGAAGCGTTGGCTGACGCTCGGCGAGCTGTGTGGGATCAGGATTGGCGCCGGGAGCACGACCACATCAAGGTCGTTCGGTATCAGGCGATCAAGGATGGCTGTGAGTTCTGGATCCGGGCTTTCCCTATGGGGGAGACGACCATCTGCCGCTCGGACGGGAAGGTTGAGCGGCTGGAGTCAATCGGGCGGCATGTCGAGGAGGAACTGTGAGTGAGACGCGAACGGAGAGGGTCGAGCGACTGCGGCAACTAGCCTCTGAACTGGGGCTCGTGATCTTCTTCCCTCACCAGCAGAAACGAGTTGTGTCCGAGTATGGCGCCGAGGACGTTGACGCGGCGCTCTGTTCGGGGAGCGAGCGGGTCCTCAGTGTGATGATTGATGGTGTCGAGCAGATCAAAGGAGAGAACGGTGAGTGAAACGAGGTCAGAGAAGGTCGAGCGCCTGCGGCGGTTGGTCGAGGCGCGCGGGGAGAAGCCGTGGTCGAGTCCCGAGGTGCTGGAGACACTGGTGAGCCGTATCGAGGAGCGGATCCGTCATTCGCGCGAGCACCCGGAGGATCCGTGGCGGTTGCGACCCCAGTAGAGCCGCGCTCGGTCTTCCAGGCGCACCGCGACGCCTGTCCGGCGTGTCGGTCGGCGACGTCCTCGGTCTGTCCCGTCGGCCGCATGGCGCGCATCGCGTCGGCGGATCTTCTTCAAGTGTTGGATCGCGAGGTAGGCATTGAGGGAACCGTGGCGCTGGAGAGCGGTCAAGAAGCGGCAGGTCGGCTCGGGCGAGACCCAACTCATGTGGCGAGGGACTGACCCGCCGCCCGTTGTGCGGAAGGCCGCACGCATCGCAGAGTCGGCATACCGGCAGCACTTCGACCTGGCGCGGGCGAACGACTGGGTCGAGGACCCTTTCGTCGACTCCGCCTATCACCGGGCGTGGCAGGCGATGCAGAACTACCGACGGATCGCCCTCAAGAACGGCGCGATCTTGTTTTGAGGCGGTCGCACACGAACTTAGGGAGAACCCTGTGTCCGACTTCTTTCCTCAAATCCACCTCCACGATGACCATTCGGTGAAAGATGGTTGCGCGGGTGTCGAGACGTACGCGCGCATGGCGGTGGAGCGGGGCGGCGATTGCCTGGCCGTGACGAACCATGGGCGGGCGTCGGGCTGGGCGCGCCAGTGGTTCGCGTGCAAGAAGGCGGGGATCAAGCCGATCTTCGGGCTCGAAGCCTACGTGAACGAGCACCGGTTCTCGGGCGTGCGCGAGGATCTGGCGCAAGCGCGGCTCGACGCGAAGGCGAAGAAGTCGGGCGCGGCCGAGCGCGTCGAGGGGCTCGCCACGTTCGTCAAGGAGAAGTTCCGGCCGTCGAGGCACTGTGTCCTGCTGGCGAAGACGCGGCAGGGCTTTCGGAACCTGACGCACCTAACGACGGACGCCTGGCGGCGCGGTTTCTACTACGTGCCGCGCATGGACTCGCGAGAGATTCTCGGGCACGCCGAGGGATTGGTCTACTCGACCGCGTGCATCGGCGGCTACCTGCCGGCGATGGCTCGGCACGACTACGCGGCGGCGGTCGCCGAGGCGCGGCGGTTCATGGGGGTGTTCGGGCCCGAGAACTTCGTCGTCGAGATCATGGTGACGCCCTACGCGAAGCAGCGCGAGACGAACGAGATCATGCTGCGGCTCGCGCACGAGATCGGCGCCAAGACCATCGTGACGTGCGACGTCCACTACGCGGAGGCGCGGCACGCCAAGGCGCAGTCGGCGCTGCTGCTGATGCGCGACAAGGCGACGTTCGCGGACGTCGAGCAGAAGGGCGCGGGCGAGGGCCCGTGGCAGTTCGAGGCGAAGGACCTGTTCTTCCGGGGGATGCGCGACGTGGTGGCATGCTATCGGCAGCACCACGCCGACTACTTCCCGCGCGAGGACTTTCTCGGGGCGGTCCGCAACACCTTCGCGCTCGTCGACTCCATCGAGCCGATCGACTTCGACACGGCGCCGAAGCTCCCGTTCGTCTGCGACAACCCCGAGCAGGCGCTCGCCGGGCTCGTCGCCAAGGCCACGCAGGAGGCCGTCGCCTCGCACCGGATTCCGGCCCCGGGATTCAAGGTCCGCGACTACGTCGACCGCGTCCGACGTGAACTCGGAGTCATTCAGGGCAAGTCGTTCGGCGCCTACTTCCTGATCCTCGAAGACCTCGTGCGGTTCGTCAGACGAGAGGGCGTCCTGCTCGGTCCCGGAAGAGGATCGGCGGCGGGGTCGTTAGTCGCATTCCTGCTCGGGATCACCGAGGTCGACCCGCTCAAGTACGGGCTCCTCTTCGAGCGGTTCCTGGACCCGGGCCGGGCGGATCTGCCGGACGTGGATCTGGACTTCGCGCCGGCCGACCGCGAGCGCGTGAAGGCGTACCTCGCGAAGAGGTATCCGGGCCAGACCGCGTCGATCAGGACGTTCTCGACGTTCGGTGTGCGCGCGACGATGCGCGACGTGGGCCGGGTCTTCGGGATCGACGACAAGGAGACGCTCGCGGTCACCAAGGGGCTCGGCACCGAGGCCGACGAGACCCCGTGGGACCAGGTGCGGGCCGACCACCCGACGGTCGACGCTTGGGCCGACGCGCACCCGGACGCCTGGGAGGTCTGCGCGACGCTACGGAACCTCGTGAGCCACACCGGCAAGCACGCGGCGGGGCTGTTGATCGCGCCGCTCGACGCGCTCGCGGAACTGCCGATGGAGTGGGACAGCGAGACGAACGAGGCGATGACCGCCTACGGCGACACGCAGGGCGACGGCTCGACCGAGGACCGCGAGTTGAGCCGTCTCGGCTACCTCAAGCTCGACATCCTCGGCGTGGACGGGCTGGAGGTCGTGCCGCGCGCCCTTCGGTTCGTCCGCGAGCGCGGCGGTCCCGAGATCCGCGCGCAGGACCTCGACCTGGAGCACCCCGAGGCCCTGCGGATCGCCGCGACCGGCAACGTCCCGGGGATCTTTCAGTTCGACACGCCGGTCTCCCGGCCGCTCCTGCGACAGATCCCGCCGCGCCACTTCTTCGACCTCGCGATCATCACGGCGTTGGCCCGGCCGGGCCCGCGCGACAACGGTCTGCACGACGAGTTCGCGCGTCTCCGGGCCATGGGCGAGAACTGGCGCCGCGAGGTCCCCGAGGCCGTCCAGGGGCGCCTGGAGCGCACCATGGGCCTCATGGTGTTCCAGGAGGACATCATGTGGACGCTCCAGATCCTCGG
Organism: uncultured Actinomycetes bacterium; assembly: GCA_964476495.1. GTDB lineage: Bacteria > Actinomycetota > Actinomycetes > Mycobacteriales > Nakamurellaceae > Nakamurella. The sequence continues at coordinate 71,883 of CAYZBB010000007.1, forward strand.
CGGCTTCTCGATGGTCGAGGCGAATAAGGTCCGCAAGATCATCAGCAAGAAACTCTCGCCCGAACTCCTGCTGCCCCACCTCCAGAAGTTCGTGGACGGCGGCGTCGCCCAGGGCTACGACGCGGAGATGCTCGCACGCGTCTTCTCGACACTCCAGAAGTATGCGAACTATGCCTTCGTCGCGGCCCACGCTACGAGCTACGCGATGACGGCGATGCGGCAACTGGCGGTGCTAGCGGACTACCCGCTGGAGTATTTCGCGTCGTTGCTCGCGACGACACCGAGGAACCGCAAGGGCTTCGGGGACGAGGACCGGATGGTCGGCTACATGCGGGCGGCGACGCGGCGCGGGATCCCGGTGCTGCCGCCGGACGTGCTCGCGGACGCGCTGGACTTCCAACCCGAGGGCCAGGCGATCCGCTACGGGATCTCGAAGATCAAGGGGATCGCGAACGGTGCCGAGGCGATCCGCGAGGCCGTGCGGCAGATGCCCGAGGCGTCGCTCGGCGCCATGATCGAGAAGGTCGACCGTCGACGCTGCACCGCGCGTGGCTTCGAGATCCTCGCCTACGCGGGGGCGCTCGACCGGCTCGCGCTCGACGAGTCGGCCGAGCCCGTCAGGGCCGCCATGGCGCGCGTGACGGAGCCGATCGAGCGCCGCAACGTGATCCGCGCGGCGCACCTGCACGCGGTCACGCCGATCCCGAAGCGTCCGTCGTCGAAGCCGAGGCCCGAGGCCCCGTGGCTGACGGCGGCCGAACTACGGGACAAGGAGCGCGATCTCCTGGGGATGGTGCTGTCCTGGTGGGCGTCGTCCGAGCCCGCGCGGCTGCGCGAGGAACTCGACCTCGACACGGTCGCGGAGGTGCTGGCGGCGCCGCAGGACCGGCGGTTCTTCCGCGTGCTGGCCGAGATCACGAAGGCGCGGGCGCACAAGACGGCGCGCGGCGAGATGGGCTTCCTGGCGCTCGCGGACGAGAGCGGCGAACTCGGGAACGTCGTCGCGTGGAAGGAGACGTGGTCGGCCTCGCGCGAACTCCTGGTCGTCGGGCAGGTCTGCGTGGTGCGGCTGGAGCGTCGGCACTCGCAGCGACCCGAGTATGGGATGTGGTCCTACTTCCCCGCCGGGACCGATCGTGTCCCGGCGATCATGTCGCTGGCCGAGGCCGAGATGGTGGCGTCGTGATCGCGCTGCGTGACTGCGATAACTGCGGGAACCGGCGGCACGTCTTCTCGCCTCGCGGCTGGGAGCCGTGCGCTTGTCTCAAGCGCGCCACCGTCGCGAAGGCCCGGCAACTGGCGGGGCTCGCCGGGGTCCTGGCGAGCGAGACATGGGCCCGGTGCATCGGGCGCTACGGGTTCTCGCCCGCCCGGGACTTCGTCGACCTGGTCCGCGCCGCGCGCTCGGGGAAGCCCCGGGACATGCTTCTCCACGGGGCCTACCGGGGCGTCGAGGTGGCGTTCGCGTTGATCCTGGGCGACGTGATCGAGCGTGGCGTGGTCGTGCGCGTGACGGACGCGCGGGCTCTGGTCGACCAGGCGTTCGAGCGCGATCCTGACGCGCCGGACCCGGCGAAGGAGTCGGTGCTGGGGCTGCGGCTCGGCTCGGAACCCCAGCACTCGTGGACGGCCGGGCTCGTGGAGCGGCTGCTCGTCGCCAGAGCGGGCCGGGGCCTGCCGACCATCGTAGCGGCGGCGCGGGAACCGTCGGTGCTGCTCGGCATGTACGGGCGGGCGCCGGGGATCGAAGGCACGCTCGGGCGCTTCCCGAGCGTTCGGGTGGATCAGAAGGAGGGAGTGTAGGTGGTGGACTATGCGGACTGGACGGTGTCGCTGGACCAGGCGGACGCGGCGCTCGCGCGGTTCGTGCGGGCGGTGATCGTCTGCCGGGCGAAGGTCGAGAGCATGAAACCCGGGAACGGCCAGGACAAGATGTTCCGAGGCGGCTGGGTCTGCGCGTCGGTCTCGTTACCCCTCGGGAACGAGACGGTCTTCGCCAGGCAGGTCCAGCCGATCCGCATGGCGCGGGTCGCGTCCTCAATCTTCGTCGAGGGGTCGGCCTTCGCGCTCCAGGAGTATGAGAAGAAGCGGGCGTTCTTCGAGGGGCACTGGGACCGACGGAACAAGTGCTTCGTCGTCACGGTGCCGAGCGATGCGAAGTCCGCAGTAGCGGAAGCGAAGGGGTAACCTCAATGACTCGTCGCATGTTTAATGGCGCCACCATAGAGGGATGCAAGCTCGGCGGTCGTCAGCGGTGCGGCCGAAGATCGGACCCTCGGATAGAGCCTGGCGTCGGAGATGTCATCGGGATCTCCGGCGAGCGTAGGGTAATCCGGGGGTTCTTTCAGATGGTGACGGGCGAGGAGGGAGTCATCTACCACGACGGAAAGGACCCAACCAACACCACCCGCACGACCCTGGCCGAGTGGCGGTCGTGGGCGAAGGGGAAAAGGGTGTTCGGGAAGTGGATCAATAGGGAGAAGTCATGAGTTCAGCGGATCAGGTCGTAAGGTTGCGCGAGTCGGTGGCGCAGGGTCGCGTCAAGGTGAGTTGCCTGAACGCCGCCGCCCGGTTGGGGTCCGAGGTCGCCGCTTCGGCCGGGGGAGATACGGGGATCGACTACCAGTCCCGCGAGTACCGCTGGCGCGTTCGGGTGAGTCTGGTGCCGTTGCCTGACGAGACTCAGCGGTTGCTCGGGTGTTCGTGGGCCGAAGAGGTGCTACCTCTCTTCGAGAGAGAGGTGCCGGGCGAAGGGCGTCCCAGGGCGGCGCTAGCGGCGCTCCGTCGTTCACTGACGGAACCATCAGCAGAGAACAAGGAGGCGGCGTCGCTCGCTCATCAAGCATTAATGTTGCCCGACATGGAGTTTCCGGCGCCTCCGAGGTGGGTGGCACTACTCTCCTCGGTCGCGGCGAAGCGTGCGACACGGTCATTGGCGGACATCCGGGATAACAAGGCGATAATGACCGTGGCTCACGATTTCGCATTGTTCCCTGTGGTCGTGGAGTCCGTGATGGAAGCGGTCGCGTCGTGTCGGGCTTACGACGCGGCGATCAAGACCGGCGTGGTCGTCCCTGAGCACTACATTCACGGCTTCTTGCCTATCGTCGGCGGGGAGCCGTTCGATCGGGACAAGGATCTGCCGTGGAGGAAGACCTGGGACGCCGCCTGGAACGCGGCCTACCGGAAGTCCATCGAGCAGCATCGCGAAGACGTGATCCGCGAGTTGCTGACAGATCGTGACAACGCTCGCGCATGAGCGCCGAAGATCAACGGGCGGCCGAGGCGCTGCGCGAGGCCGAGCACGTCGTCGTGGCGGCGCTGCTCCAGGTCCCGGGTCGGCACGCGGAACTGCCCGCGCTCCCGCCCGAGGCGTTCTCGGACCCGCAGGCGAAGACGCTCTACAAGTTCGTCACGGACTACCGCAAGCACAGCGGAGGTCGGCGGGTCGTCGACATCCCGCTCGCCCGCGCCAGGCTGGAGACCTCGACGCGCCCGGAGACGCTGGCGTTGCTGCCGGTGCTCGACGGCTACGACGCGGCGCCGGTCAGCGACGCCGAGTTCGCCGACGCGCTCGCCACGATCCAGCACGGCTACGCGACCTCGGTGCTGCGCGAGCACTCGCGGCACGCCCTGGAGGCGACGCTGCGCGGCGACGCCGACCAGGCGCGCGACCAGATGCGAACCGCGCTCGTCGAGGCCGAGGAGACCGCCGCGCACGACGAGCCGCCCGTCGACGTCCGCGCCGAAGCCGCCATCGAACAGGAGGCGGGCCACGTCTCCCTCGGCGCCGACGCCCCGGACCCCGGCTTCGACTCCGGCTTCCCCATGATCCGCGGCAGCGTCTCCATGAGACGCGGCGAGCTTGTGATATTGGGTGGCTTCAGTGGTGATGGCAAGTCATCTATGAGTAAGACCATCGCCTACAACATGAACCGGGCCGGGGCGTCGGTGTTATTCGTGGCGTTGGAGATGTCGAGGCGCGAGGTCCTGACGCAGCTTGTGGCGCAGCACGCGGCGACGATGGAGCCGCGGGGCGTGCCGTATCGGGAGATCCTGGAGGGGACGGCGACGCCCGAGGCGCGCGACCTCTACCTGCGGGCGCTGCGGGACTACGGGCGGCCGAGCGTCGGGCCCGGCGAGACGACGACGGCCATCGCGGAGGCGCCGTTCCATATTTGGGCGCCGGCCAGCGCGAGCATGGAGCGCGTGCTGGAGCGGGCGCGGGCGCTCAAGAAGCGCGGCGGCCTCGACGTGCTGGTCGTGGACTACCTGGAGTTGCTCGCGCCGGACGCGGGCGGGGCGTTCCAAGACCAGTACCGGCTCCAGGTCAAGCGGATGGTCGAGCGGCTCAAGAGCGCGGCGCGGGAACTCGATCTGCTTCTGATCGTGAACCACCAGATCAGCCGGTCGGGCCGCGAGGCGAGCGCGAAGCGGGATCCCGAGCCGCACTACACGCTGGGGGACCTCGGGGAGTCGAGCGGAGTCGAGCGCGCGGCCGACACCGTCCTGTGGATCTACACGGACGAGAACCTCAAGCAGTTCAAGCAGGCGCGCGTGGGGATCGCCAAGGCCCGGAAGGGACGGACGTGCGCGCACGGCTTCGTCATCATGGCCGACTACGAGCGAGCGGTGATGCGCGACCTCGTGATGGACGACGAGCCGAACGGTAGCGTGTAACGACATGCTCCCTCAAGACTTCAGCTTCATCGGCGGCGCAGCGCAGCCCTACCGGCCGGGCCACAACTGGCGCATCAGGGATCGTCTGCCGCGCGCCAAGTGGCGCAAGAAGCCGAAGTGGGGCGACTTCGGCGACGATCAGGTCATGGCCGAGCGCGCGGCGCGGGTGGCGGCGTGGCGCGCGTTCTACGAGAACGCGATGCGGCTGGCGGACAGTGGTGGGCGAGACAAGGAGGGGCGAGATGCGGTTTGCTGACTTCTTTTCCGGTATCGGAGGCTTTCATCTTGGGATGGAGTCTGCTGGTCACGAGTGCGTGTACTCGTGCGAGATCGACAAGTTTTGCAGGGAGGTGCAGCGTGTCCGATTCGGTCAAGCGCCGAGCGGCGAAGATATCCAAGCAGTTGATCCTGCCGATATTCCCGCCGCTGATGTCTGGTGCGGCGGATGGCCCTGCCAAGGCAACTCCGTTGCCGGCAAGCGTGGCGGAATTCTTGACCCCCGCTCTGGCCTTATCGGGCGCTTCCTCGACCTCGTCGAAGCCCGACGGCCCGACTGGCTCTTCCTCGAAAACGTTCCGGGCGCCCTCTCGGTCAACGGCGGCAAGGATTGGGAGGCGATCCTCGGGCGCATGGCTCAACTCGGGTACGTGGGGGCCTGGCGAATCCTCGACGCGCAGTACTTCGGAGTGCCCCAGCGACGGCGGCGTGTTTTCATCGTTGCGCGACGTGCTGGAGCCGCCGGACCGCATCCCTCCGAAGTTCTTCTTGAGCCCGAAGGCGTGCGCGGGAGTGCTCCGGCGGGCGAGTCGTCGGGGACGCAAGCTCCCCGGCGAGCTCGAGGCGGCATTGGAGTCAGTGTCGCGGGAACGCTCCAGTCCCACCACCCCCGGAACGCCCCCGACGACGCCCTGTGCGTCGTCGGGGGCGTCTACCAGTGCCGCGGTGGGAACGTCGGGCCCCTCGGCGCAGAGCGCCGAGGGAACGGAGGACTGACGGGCGGCGTGCCCTTCGTGGCCGGCACTCTCGGTGGCGGCCCTGGGCGCGGCTGGAGGAACGACCTCGACGGCTGCGGGGCTTTCATCCCGGTGGCCGCGACCATCCGCGCGAGCGACGGGCATCATGGCTTCTCGTCCCCGCGCGGGGACGGGGCCGACAACGAGGTTGTTGGCCCCTCGCCCTTCGTCATCAAGTCGCACAACGGCTGCGCGAAGGAGACGCACGCGCACGCGGTCGACGTGGCGGCGTGCGTGGACGGGACCGGGGGCTACGCCCCCGGTCAGGGCGGGACGGTCATCGTGGCCGCCACTCGTGAGAGTGGCGGCCATCCCAACAACAATGCGGCGACCGGGCGCCGGAGGGAGGACGACGAGAACCTGGTCATCGCCTTTGACGTCTCACAAGTGACGAGCCGTCAGAACGGTTCGCGCTGTAAGCCGGGCGCCCCTGCGCCGACCCTTGCGGCGCAGGGGCGCCCTCACGTCGCGTTCGTCGGCGCGGACGACGTGGCCCGCCCCTTGGCGGCTCTCGCCGCCAAGGGCATCTCTGGGCCCGACGGTAGCGACACGCTAGTCTTCGCCATCTCTGCCGAGACGGGTCAAGGCGCTGACCTGATGGCGCGCCCCATCACGCTCGCCCCGACCGTCATCGCAACCGATGGCGCCAAGATGACCGACCGAGGCGTCCGCGATAACACGGACGCCTCGGTCGGTCATAAGGGTGTGAGGCGACTCACCCCGCTCGAATGCGAGAGGTTGCAGGGCTTCCCCGATGGTTGGACCAATATCCCCGGTGCTTCGGATGCGTCTCGGTATCGCTCAATCGGGAACGCCGTGGCCGTCCCGGTGATCGAGTGGATCGCTCGTCGGCTCCTCCGGGGGCAAGCCGATGGGACTCACTGAGCGGGTCGCGCGCGTCAAGCAGTTCGCTACGTTCCGGGAGGCGGTCGAAGCGACGCTGCCGTGGCTCGCGTTGCCGCCGACCGTCGGCATGATGCTCTGTCCGGTGCCCGAGCACGTCGAGCGGACCCCCTCGTGCAGTTTCCGCGAGGACTACTGGAACTGCCACGGTTGCGGGCAGAAGGGGGATGTCTTCTCGCTCGTCCAGGCGGTGCAGGGCTTCACGTTCATCGAGGCGCTGGAGGCGGTCGAGGCGGCGCTCAAGATCACCGACAACGCGGACCAGGCGCTCCTGGGGCTCGCGGTGCGCCGGGTCTCGCCCGAGGCGCATCGGCGGCGCTGGGCCCTGCTGCGCTGGCGAGCGCGTGTCGACCGCGTCGAGCAGGGGTTCCGGCCGTTCGCGCTGCCCTACCTGCGGAGCCCGAACGTCGACCTGTCCGAGCGCAGCGCCGCGCTGATCGACCCGGTCTTCGACGCGCTCTCCGACGAGTCCTCGGCCGGACCCGCCGCGACACCGCTCGTCGACCGCGCGCGTCTGCGTCGTCTCGAACGCTTCGCCGCCGACACCCTGACCACGCTCGACATCATGGCGCGCCGGGACTTCGGGCTCGACCGGCTCGACGCCTTCGCGCTCGACCCCCTGCCGCGACGCCGAGCCCGCCAACTCCTCGAAGACCTCGACCGACTCGACCAGTCCCTCTCCGATCCCCGCGTCGCCGCCGTCGCCGCCCAGGTCTTCAATCACCCGGACTTCTTCTCGATGTTCTGGAAGAACCGAGACTTACGACTGTCTCGCCATGGGTCCTAAATAATTTCCTTGACGGCTCCTTGTCGGTCCCGTAGAGTCTCGGGCAGAGGTGAGTCGTGGCGAAGAAGCCGAAGCCGAAGACCTCCGTGACGCACTGGAGCACCAGGCTCGGGTTCGCGACGTGCGACTCTGTGGCCGACCCTGGTCCCTCGGCGCATACGGATGACATAGAACTGGTCACTTGCCTGGCGTGTCTGCGTGGGCTGTCGGCGGACCAGATCGCGCACGTCCGTTTGATGCCCATGGGTCTCACGCCGGCCGACTTCTACTGGGACAAGGTCAGTGGGTTCGAGGGGTTTGGCGAGTTCTGTCGCTTCCTAATGAGGATAGACGACACGGACTTCAAAGCCATCCTGCGGTGGCCGGTGGTGACCAAACGGAAGTTCGTGCGTCTTCCGTCGTTCCGTCCGTTGCCCAAGAAAGCTGAGTGATCGAGATGTCTGAGCCTGTGCGGAAGCGCAATTCCGATGAGTTCGGCGCGGAGTACGCGGACGACTCCGACTACTGCGACTCGTGCGTCCACGCGACGTGGGAGCACAGCAAGGAGACGGGCGCGTGCCAGCGGATCAACCCGATCTACGGGCCGTGCCCGTGCGATCACACGAGTCAGGCCGAGTGGCAGGCGCAGCGGGTCGTCTTCTTGGCGTCGAAGGGTCAGCGCGACAGCGAAGGTCGCACGAACAACTAGGGGGCGAACGTGGTCGACGTGCAGGCCGAGGCGCGAGCGGTGTTGGAGGGCTACCTGGCGCGGCCCGAGAGCGATCAGGCGAACGGGCTCGTCGTGGCGGCGGAGCGGTTGCTCGCGCAGTTCGCCAAGGAGCCCGAGCGGATCTCGTCGTTGGTCGTGGGCGAGCGCACGCCGAACGGCCGTCCGACCTTCGCGGCGCTCGTCACGGCGCGGGACACGCAGGGCGCCGTCGCGAGGGGCCTCGCCTCGCCCATCGCCATGCCGACGCCCATGGACCCGGCGACGCGCCCGAGCGAGCCCCTCACGATCATCGAGCAGGGGGCGTCGGGCGGACCCGAGGTCGACTCGACCGAGTATCGGCACCATCGGCTCCGCTACCCGCGGCTCAACGCGGTCCAGGCGCTCGTGCTGCCGTGGGTCGACCGCGACGTGAACCTGGTGGTGGCGGCCTCGACGTCGGCCGGCAAGTCGACCATCGCCGAGATGTTCATGGGCGAGGGGTTGTCGCGCGGCGGTCGCGCGCTGTTCCTGTCGCCGCTCCGGGCGGTCTCGCAGGAGAAGTTCGAGGACTGGACGGATCCGCAGCACGCCTGGCAGCAAGAGGGGCGCGGCGTCTCGATCATCACGGGCGACTACCGGCTGACCGACGCGCGGGTCAAGGAACTGAACGAGGCGTCGGTCGTCGTCCTGACCACCGAGATGCTCAACGTGCGCTGCCGTATGCAACGCACCGAGAAGTCCGCGTTCCTGAGCGCCGCCGCCACGCTCGTCGCCGACGAGGCCCACCTGCTGTCGATGGAGGGCCGGGGTGACGCGCTCGAAGTCGGGCTCATGCTCTTCACGAAGCAGAACCCGAACGCCCGGATCGTCCTGCTGTCCGCGACGATGCCGAACGTCGAGGACCTCGGGCGCTGGCTGACGCGCATGACGGGGCGGCCGACCGTCGTGATCCGCTCGGCGTGGCGCCCAACGACGCTCGGGATCGAATACCAGGGCTACTACGACAGGGGCTCGTATCAGGTTCAGGAGACGACGAAGGTCCGGGCGGCGCTCGGGATCGTCCAGCAGTACAAGGACGATCGGTTCATCGTCTTCGTCCACGCGAAGAAGACGGGGCAGACGATCCTCGACTCCTTCAAGCGGCTCGGCATCGAGGCCGAGTTCCACTCGGCCGACCTCGACCGCGACGACCGCATCGCCCTCGAACGCCGCTTCAAGTCGGGTACGCTCCGCGTCGTCGTCGCGACGAGCACCTTGGCCTGGGGGGTCAACCTCCCGGCCCGGCGAGTGGTGGTCGTCGGCGTCCATCGGGGGATGCAGTTGGTCGACTCGATGGACGTGATCCAGATGGTGGGGCGGGCCGGGCGCTACGGGATCGACCCGCGCGGCGACGCGCACGTCCTGCTGCCGGAGTCGAAGTTGGAGGCGTATCAGCAGCGGTTCTCGACGGTCGAGCCGATCAAGTCGCGGCTCCGCAAGCTCGACGAACTCGCGTTCCACCTGACGGCCGAGGTCTCGGACGGCGACGTGCGGACGCCCGCCGCCGCCGTCGAGTGGCACGCGCGGTCCTTCGCCGCGCTCCAGGGCGAGTCGATGGACGAGGGGCACGAGGCGCAGGAGGACGACACGCAGGCGCCCTCGGCCTGGCAGGTCGTCTCGCGGCTCTGCCGGGTCGGCGTGCTCGCCAGGACGCCGCAGAACGAGATCGAGGCGACGCCGCTCGGACGGGTCGCGGCGCACCTCTACTTCTCGCCGTTCGACGCCGCGTGGTGGGCCGGGGCCTTCCGTCGCCTCGCCGAGCAGGGGCTCACTCGCGACGACATGGCGATAGCGTGGGCGGTCGGTGAGGCGCCGTCCTTTCGGCGCGGCGACTACATCGCCAAGGACCTCAAGGACGAGCACGCGCGCTTCGCCGACAACCTCTCGACGCTCGGGATTCCCGACACCGAGCCGACCACGAAGACCATGGCGCTCTGGTATCACCTGCGCGGGATTGAGCCGCCCGACGCGCTGCGGCCGGTCCTGCGGGGTTTCCAGCGCGACGCGGGCCGCGTCAGCCAGGCGATCTCGCAGATCGACCGGCGTGTCCTGCGGGTGCTCGGCACGATCTACTGCGAACTCCTCGGGATCCGGGTCGCCTACGGCGTCAACTGGGAAGCGGCCGACATCTGCCGACTCCCCGGGATCGGGCCGAAACGCGCAGAACAACTGCTCGGCCTCGGCATCCGGTCGATCGCTCAGGTCGTCGAGAACGAGACGCGCGTGCTCCGAACGCTCGGCGCGAAGATCGGCGGTGACGCCATCGCCAAGGCCAAGGAGATCGCGCCGCTCCCCTGGAAGACCACGCGATCCGGTGCTTGACGCGCTCGACTCCGCACGGTAAGTTGTCGACAAGGAGCGTCAAGTGCGCTCGACGAGGCGAGGCGTGAAGACGAGGAGTAGGCCGAGGTCGTATGCGGAGGCGGCGGCGCGGTTGCCGGCCGAGACCGAGGCGGGCGCGGGTCGGTGGCTGACGACGCGCGAGGTCGCGCAGGTGCTCGGGATCTCGCGCCAGGGCGTGTTCTGGTTGGTGTCGTGCGGTCACCTCAAGGGGCGCAAGGCGTGCTCGGGCGTCACGCCGGGCGGTTACTGCTACGCGCGCGAGGCCGTCGAGGAGATGCTGCGGCGACGCTTCATCGTGACGCCGGTCAAGTAGGGGGCTCCATGGGGACCAAGGAATCGACGCACTGGCTGGACGTGGTCGAGCGCTTCAAGGCCGCGGTGAAGGCGGGCCAGTGCTCGGAGATCACGGGCAAGCCGGTGACGGTGCAGGACGCGCCGGAACTGTTTCTCATCAAGCGCGACACGCTGCTGGACTACCTGGCGGCGGCGGCGCGATTGACGCCGGAGAGTCTCGCGGAGGCGCGCAACATCAACAGCGTCGCCGCGCCGATCTTCTGGGTCGGTCTGGTCAAGGTCGCGGGGATCCACGCGAAGACGTGTCTGTCGGTGCAGGAGCACGCGCACCGGCTGATCTCGCGGGGCATGGTCCCGACGGTCGCGCGGACCAAGACGTCGGCGCAGATCGCGACGGGTGTCTGCGCGGCCTACCGCGCGTCCGACGCGAAGTGGCGCCCGGTCTTCGACGCCATCGACGCGGCGCCCGACACGATCCACGACCGTGTGGCCGACGGCACGCTCGCGCCCGGCGGTATCCCGCTCGGCGAGGACGGACTGCCCATCTGCTTCTCGGGCTACGGCGTCTACGTGCCGGCGACCGTCGTAAAGCCGCCCGCGAACGAGAATGACTGGGGTAAGTTCAAGATCGGCCCGGACATCCTCATCCAGATCCGGGCGTCCGCGTCGGCGCCGGGCCTGCTGTGGGTCCGGGGACGTTTTCGGTTCCCCTACCTCTCCGGGGTGAGTTCGCGGGCGTCGCTGCCGAACGTCCTCAAGAACATGATGGAGGCGGCGTTCGAGCGCGGCAGCGGCGACTTCGTGACGCACAAGGAGGTGATCGACGCCATCGACATCTGCTCGCAGCGCGCGAAGAAGGAGATCGTGGCGCGGCCGTGCAAGCCGGGCAAGTCGTCGCTGGTCGGCGCCGCGATCTTCACCGAGGGCGCACGGGCGCTGATCTCCAAGATCCGGTCGCAACGGCTCGACAATGGCCGCCGCAAGTGGCAGGACGCTCTGCCGAAGGTCACCGCTGCACCCCCCGAGACCTCTGCTCCTTCGGCAGAGGTCCCGAGGGTCGAGGAAGAGGCCGACGACGAGTTCTCGGACGAAGAGGACGGGGACTCGACCGGTTGGTAGTGCGGGAGGAATGGTTCGTCCCGTAGTCGCATCCGTCTCATCCGTCGCATCCGTCGCACAGGGAGACTCGCCAACATGGCACGTTTCATCAGCAGTTTCGGCGCCAAGGGCGTCGGGCACGACAAGTCGAGCAACAAGTTCAAGGCGAAGGCTGGGTTCCAGTACATCTGCAAGCCGATCATGCCGTTCGCGGGCTACCTGTCGCACAAGGTCGAGCACCCGACCAAGCGCAAGGCGAACGGGGAGCCTGTCGGCTTCTCGATCATCTGCGGCAAGGAGTGGGTGCCCGAGAACGTCGAGGAGCCGGACAACGGCTTCGGCTCGTGGCAGGGCGAGTGCCTCGCGTGCGATCAGGGGCACGCGGTCGAGGATCGGTACGCCATGGGGTGGCTGGTGCTCGCGCAGAAGCACGAACTCACGGGCTGGATGCCGGTCAGCCCGGACCAGTGCGTCCACATCCTCGACTTCCCCGACGGGCGCGCGCAGGATCTCAGGAAGATCAACGAGCAGGAGAGTCTCAACGGCGGGGGTGGGCTCGGGAGCGTCGAGATCCTCGTGGAACTCGACGCGAAGAACGCCGATGCCGAGCAGTTCAACAAGTGGAAGCCGCTCGTCTCGAAGCACCCGACGAAGCTGACCCAGGCGCATCTCGACGCCTGGTACGCGACCGGGCCCGCGATGCTCGAAGACCACGTCCGCGCGCCCTCGGCCTCCGAGCAGGCGCGGCGGCTCAAGTTCGACTCCGCTCCCTCTCCCGTGCCGCAGTACCGGCCCGCGCCCCAGGCCGCGCCCCAGGCGGTCGTGGACGATCCGGCGCTCTCCGCGCTGCCCGTCGTCGCGGCGCGCACCCCGGTCGCCCGTGCGCCGCTCGCCGCCAAGGCCGCGCCCGCCGCTCAGGTTCGGCCCGCCGCCGTCGTCGCGCAGCCCCGGACCGTCGCCCCCAAGGCCGCCGCGCCCGTCGCCGCTGCCGCCCCGAAGGCCCCGGCGGCGAAGCCCGTCGCCAAGGCCGCGCCGAAGGTCCCCGTCGCCCCGCCGCCCCCGCCGGTCGACGACGACCAGGCGGCGCTCGACGAGCTGGTGGCGGAGGCGGGTGGCGTCGCCGGGGCCGAGACGGAAGAGGGTCAGCCGGTCTTCTAGGCACACATGCCTGGCGCCTCCAACGACGGGCCCAGATCCGGCCCATCGCCCCTGCGGGGGGAACAGTCGTCCTGCCGTGGTCGCCAGGCGCCCCGCCGACGCGGGGTGTTTCAGGCCCAAGGACGACGCAGGATCTACCGACGGCTCCGGTTCCCGCCGGGGCAGTAGGCAGGCTGGCGCGCGGCTCTGAGCGGACGGATCCGCGAGGGGAAAGCGTCGGCCGACCGAGGTGCAAGTCCTCGGCGTCGGTTCGCTGCACGGGAAGGGGGGTATAGCCTTGTTGAAAGATCCCGATACTCGAAGCGCCCTGGGTGGCGCCGTGCTGGACGAGTCTCGGACGTACCGCTATCGACTCACCCGAGTCTGGGATAGTCGGCTCCCAGTTCTCGCTATCGTAGGGCTGAACCCATCGACGGCTGACGAGACGAAAGACGATCCCACCATACGGCGCCTGAAATCGTTTGCGGAGCGCGACGGCTTCGGAGCCATCACCATGCTGAACCTCTTTGCCTATCGAGCGACCGACCCCGCTGAGATAGCCAAGCGGATGGGCGCGGGGCTCCCCATCATCGGCGACCAAAACGATCTCTGGTTGACTTCGGAGACCGAGGGCAGGAAGACGCTTTGTTGTTGGGGGGCCGCGCTCTTTGCGCGGGGTCGAGCCCAGGCCGTAGAGACCCTTCTACGGGGCCTCGACCGGACCCTCTTGTGTCTAGGGACAACGAGGGATGGGTTCCCCCGTCACCCCCTATACCTGCGTTCGTCTACGTCGCTCGTGCCTCTTACCAAACGGTCCTGAATCAAGTCCTCGGTGTCGGTTCGCTGCACGGGAAGGGAGAGCCGCATGGAGAAGAACGAGACGACCTCGGGTGTGACCGGGGTCGAGGACTCGAACGTGATCGCGCAGATCATCGAGCGGACGAAGCACGGGTGCTCGCGGCCCGAGGTCGTCGAGCGGCTGTGCCAGGAGTTCGGGAACGCGCTGGTGAGCCGCGCCTACGCGCAGACCATCGAGGAGACGCAGTCGATCCAGCGCAAGCGTGACGCCGAGTTCCGCGAGCAGACGATCTCGGACACGCCCGACTACCGACGGCTCCGGGTCGAACACGACATCGCGCGGGCCGGTCGCGTCCGGTTCATGCAGTCCATCGTCGCGGCGCAGCGGCACGCCAAGGCGATCCGCCAGCGAGCGGGCAGCGCCGAACGCAACCGACCGGGTTGGGTCGAGGGAGCGGTCGTGTGGGGCCGCACGTCGATCCGTCAATACCGGCGCGGCGAGATCGTTAAGGTCTACGAGCGCAGTTACATCATCGTCTGGGACGCGCTGCCGGGCATCCCGATCCCCTACTTCATGCCGTGGGAACAGTGCGTCGAACTGGATACCGATGTGAGCCCGAGGGATCGGTCATGAGTTACGGCATGACCATCGGCAACGCGGTTATCTCATCGTCCGAGACGGGGCGCGAGCACCGGACCTGTGTCCCGGTGCTTCGTCACGACGAGAGCCCGGACGCGCCTTGCCGACTCACTGGGCGGTGGCTCGTCTCTGACTACAAGTGGGACTACAAGAAGGACCGGCGATGGGTCGTCAGCGTCCCGAGGGTCGAGAGCGACGACTTCTGCGTCGAGGGCGACTCGATGGGCTACGGCAACCACCGGGAGATCGGCTACGAGAAGTGGCACGACTTCCTGGGCCGAGTCGGCGGCGGCCTGGAGGAGATGTTCCATAAGCCGCCGCACTACCTGATGTGGTTCATGGGCTATGGCGCGGCCCGGCTCCTGCCCGAGCACCATCAACGGATCTCCGACGCACTGGGCGAGTTCCGGGCCAAGCACCCGCTGGCGAGGCCCGCGTGGTTCCCCGAGGCGGAGTTGCCGAAGATGGATCGGGACTTCACGCGGGACTGCGCGGACCTCGGGCGGCTCGTGTGGTTGGAGCACTGGTTCCGGTTCGCGCTGACGCAGCCGAGACCGGCACTCGAAGCGTCGGGATAGGGGGGCTCGTGAACAAGAACGAACAAGCTACGCGCCTGCTGGCTCTGGCCGTGGCCCGGACGCCGAACGACGACGGGTATCTCATTGGAGCGCCCGAGGACCGCGCGGCCCTATTTGCGGGAGTCAATGCCTTGAAGGCCATGTTCTTCAAAAAGAAGTCGTCACCAAAGGTGATCGCCGAAGCGTGGGCGATTGTCGACGAGGACGGGAGTCTCGTTGTCGAGCCCGGGACTTGCGGGCCGCAACTTTTCATGGGGGAGAGCGCGGACTTGGGAGCGAACTTTCATGCTTGCCCGAACGAGCAAGCCATCCGCGTTCATGTCGTCGAGGCGCCCGAATGAGCGATCAGGTCGTGGTCGTGCCGGTCGTCGGCGTGACGTTCGAGAACGAGGACGGCGAGTCGAGGCAGTCGATCCTCGATCACCTCTACATGGCGTTCTGGACCGAGGGCGAGGTCGGACGTGCGCGGTTGCGCGTCGAGGTCCGGCCCGATCCCGAGAACCCGGTCGACCCGAACGCCATCGTCGTGCTGGCAGGGCCCGAGCACGCGCCGCTCAAGCGCATCGGCTACCTGCCCGGCAAGATGTGTCCGGCGCTCCTCGCCTCGCAGCGGGCCGGACGGTGCTCGTTCAAGGGCGCGCAGATCCACGAGATGGGTCTGACGAGCAAGGACGCCACGATCTACGTGAAGCTCGGTCTCCCCTACTCAGGTCCCACCCGCCCGTCGGAGTCGACCCCGTGACCTCGCCCGCCTCCAAGCCGGTCAAGCCGTATCCCCACATCAGGACCGAGCGACACACGGTCTGTCACCCGAAGATCGTCGTGCGATTCGCGGCCGACGAGCCCGAGCACGAACTCTGCGGGTTCTCGTGGTGCGAGGGCGACTGCGGGCTCCCCGCGGGCGTCCTGGTCATGCCCGACGGCAGCGAGCGCAAGATGTTCTCGGACATGACGGCCATGGGCCCGCTCATGCAGCGATTCCGCAACGAGTGGCGCGGCCCCAAACTCATGATCCGAGAGGAGTTCCGCGCCGACCTGATGGAACGCTGGTGGTCGTGATCCGCTTTTCTTCGGGCTATTACTTGACAGTGGCTTGACGGTCCCGTAGGATCCGGGGCGGCGAGGTGAGGGATGCGGGCGGTCGAGACGAAGGTCTGGACGTGTTCGACGTGCAAGCGGTGGTCGGAGGATCTCGCGGCGGCGGAGGCTTGCTGCACCTGTCGACTGTGCGGCAAGCAGATCGAACCGAAGAGCGGACAGATGTGTGATCCGTGCCGGGAGATCCGGTGGGCTCAGTACAAGGCTGACGACCGAGCGAAGCACGCGAAGTTGACGCCGGTCTCCGACTGGGACTACGCGCTGGCTGGCGAACCCGAAGACGTGATCTCCGACGGCTACCAGGCGATCGAACTCGCCCAGGAGGAGTTGTGGGACGACGGGGTGGAAGATCCGACGCGCGATCAGGTGCGAGAGAGGATCGAGTCGTGGTTGCTCGTGCCTGCCGGACCCGACACGCTCCCGGAGTTCGACGTGGCGGACTTCTTGAGTGACCACATGCCCGAAGGATGGGATGGCTCTGACTGCCCGGACCTCCAGGCCGCGCAAGAGGCGCTGAACAAGGCGATCCGAGAACTCAAGGACAAGCCGCTCGTCCCGATCAAGGGGCAGCGCGTGGATGTGGACGCGCTCATGAACGAGTGCTGGAAGGGTGTGCCGTGAAGATCGCTAAGATCGACGCCTCGAAACTGAGCGTGGCTCCGGGGTTCGTGCCGGGCCGCGGGTACGTTGACTCGCTGGGTCGCGTGCGGCCGGACGACACCTCTGGAGGGGAGGTGTCCGAGGAGGCGGCGGAACAGTTCCGGAACAACGTCCGCGCGGTCCGCCATTCCCTGGCGGCGCTCCCCCTGAAAGAGGGGATCGAGTTCGCGTTGGATCTCGTGCAGTTCGGCGTGAACGGCTACGAGGAGTTCGCCGAGAACCACCCGTGGCCGGGCGTCAAGAAGCTGCCGTGGGAGAAGGGCTACCCGTCGCCGCTCCAGGCGCCCCGGATGATGGTCTCCCAGGCCAGGGATATGCGGTATCCCGGAGATGGGTATGCGTCTCCTTGCTTCGAGGCGTCGAAGATGTTGTGTGAGCACGCCACGCACTTCGGCTATCCGCAGTCGTGGGCGGCCGGGGCGACCGCGCACGCCGCGTGGTGGGTCAAGGACATGATGTGGGCACTGCCGGATCCCTCGCGCCCCTGGCCCAAGACGGCCTTTGCGAATGTCGTGGGTTACGCCTGTCAGGTCCCGGGCGCGGTCTGGTACGCACTCTGGCGGATCAAAGAAGAGGGGATCGAGTTGAAGGACAACGAGCCGAGGTTCGTGGAGTCTCGTGGCGTCAGGTATCCACTTCCATGAACGAGTGCTGGAAGGGTGTCCCGTGAGGTCCTGCGTGCGCCAGAAAATCTGTGATGCCCTGCACGCTATGCGCGCGGCTGGCGAGGCGTGGATCACCCACGAGGGCAAACGCTACAGGATCCAGCCGCCCGATCCCGGTGACCTTTGGGCGCAGGGGATCCTCCTGGTCGTCCGCGCGAAGAACGGCTACGCCATCGGCCGGGCAGGTGGCGACAGGAGACGGTTCTGGGTCATGGACCCGTGCGCGAAGTTGTGGATCAATCGGGATGACGTGAGGGCGGTAGTGGTGGAAGGCAGGGCTAGGCCATGATCTCGAACTTCGTCGTGGGGATTGACCCGGGCCAGATGGGCGCCGAGGCGGTTCTTGAATCGCCCCGCGTGAACGGCGGCCCATCTTTCGTCAGGGTGACCGAGGCGCCGTGGCGGCGTGCGACTACGCGAGCCAAGACGCTAGGACGCAAGAAGACCAAGGGTGAGTGGTTGGTGGCGGGGTTGATCTCTCGCGCCATCGGCTGGACGTCGAAGACCCAGGACGACGTCACGCACGTCTTCCTGGAGGCCCCGGCTATGGGTGTGAAGGCGGGGATCATCTCTGGTCTCTGGCGCGGAGTGATCGAGACCGTCTCGTTCTACTCGCAGAACAAGGGACGTGGCCCTCTGCGGCTTCACGTCATAGCTCCGCAGACCTGGAAGAAGGCCCTGAGCCTGCGCGGCAAGAGCGGCATCGAGCGGACGGGCGGGAAGGCGGCGAAGCGCGCGGGCGAGGCGTGGAAGGCGGGCAAGCAGGAGTCGATCGACCTCTGCCAGCGGCTCTACCCGCACGTCAACCTGTGCCGCAAGCCCGGCGGCAAGCCCGACGACAACTTCGCGGAGGCGGTCCTGATCGCCCACTACGGCGCGACGGTGATCCTCCCCACGCTCAAGGAGGGCTAGATGGACACGCCCGAGGCGTGCCACGACTGGCTCATGTCCGCGACGCTGCCGAGCGGGTCGGTCGGTGCGTTCCGGCTGGACCTCGTGAACGGCGTCATGTTCGCCCGGGTCACCGACCGGCACCCGAAGTCGCCGGTTCAACTCATCATCGGCCCCTATCGGTCGTTCGTCGACCTGGTCCGCGCGGCACGGGCGTTCGCGGATCCGCGCTGGGGAGACGGGTTCGTGGTGCTGTGCGCGGACCCGCCGAGACGCACCAGGAAGCAGATCACGGTCACACCGGAGGGAGAGTCATGGGCGAGTCTAGTCTTGATCGACTGATCCTGGCGGCACGGTTGCACGGCCAGGCGCAGCGCGATGTGGAGTCGGCCGAGATCGTCGCGGCGTCGCGCCCGATGCTCGGCCTGAACGACAAGGTGCGGCTCGCATGGGGCGAGGCGCTCGTCGCGTTCAAGGAGCGCGAACGCTTCCTCGGCCTCGCGGTCGAGGCGGCTCGCGCGGACTGTATGAAGGGCGTGGACAAGTGAGGAAGATCGCAGGCTTTGGGGCGCTCCCGAAGGCCCCGGTCGTCACCGTCACGACCCAGGCGTCGCCGCCCCAGGCTGCGGTCCGGCACGAGGGCGGCAAGGGGTTGGCCCGCGAGCGGTGGACGCCGCCGATCGACGGACTCCCGGCCGTGCAGCGGGCGGTCGTCAAGAACGCGCGGAGCATGGCCGAGGCCGAGAGCAACGACTCGTGCGTGCCGTTCGACCAAGCCGAGGCCATTGAGCAGATGTTCGGTCCCGATCCCGTTCGCGACGAGACAGACGCACAGGTCGCGGCGTTGTTCGGCCCCTTCCCCGAGGCCGCCGCAGCGGCGCTGATCGGGGGCCCCGGCTCGATCCTTGGCCGAGCCGGTGACCCGGAAGAACCCCCGCCCGACTTCGAGCCTGGGATCGGATTAACCGAGGCTGAGATCCGCAAGGCTCTCCCGGGAGTCAGGGTGCGTCGGGTGTCCGCTGGAGAACCCGTGGAGAAGAGGGCGCAGTCTCCGTCGCCCGTCAGTCCTTCGGGGCCTGCTGCGGTCGTCTATCCCCGACCTGAGATGACTGCGGAAGAATCGTTCGGGATCATGTTCGGGCCCGAAGCGGTGAGCGAAGGCAATTCGGTCGCCTCCTTGAGCGTCGCCCCCCTCGCTCCGGTCGCTCCTCTCACTCGGAAGCGGGCGCCCCGGACGAAGCCGTCGGCCGCGAAGGCTCCCGAGGGTTCGACGACCGAGGTCAAGCCGACGCGCGAGCAGCGGGTGGCGACGGCGCTGGGGGTCGACCTGGCGGCGGCGTGCCCGGTCTGCGAGGCGGTCGACCCGTGCTCGTGTCTGGAGGAGGAGCGGACGTTCGCCCGTCGGGTCCGGAGGGGTTTCGCGGGGATCCTCCGGTGCCCGACGGCGACGTGCGGGGCGCCGCTCTCGGTGCTGTATCTGCCGCGCGTCGGCGCGCCGCCCCGGCACCGGCACCTCGTCCACTACACGGCGGTCCACCTGTGCGCTCAGTGCCAGGGCGACGGGATCGCGGCGATCCTGGGCGGACCATGAACTCCGAGAGGATCGCGATTGTCGGGTCACGGGACTGGGCCGATCCCGAGCGCGTCAGGGCCTACGTGGCGGCGCTGCCGGTCGGCACGACGGTCATCTCGGGGACCGAGCCGAAGCAGAACCCGGGACTCGACCGGGGCGTGGACCAGGTGGCGATCCGGGCAGCGAGGGAGCGGGGGCTCGACACCGTGGTCTTTCCGGCCGACTGGGATCGCTATGGGAACGCGGCTGGACCGATCAGGAACCGAGCCATCGCCGCGAACTGCACGCGGCTCGTGGCGTTCTGGGACGGCGTGTCCCGGGGCACCGACAACGTCGTTCGGCAAGCCCGGAACCTCGGGCGCCCCGTGGAGATCATCGGACCGTGAGCAAGAGCGAGTGGGTCGAGACTGAACGTAGGTTCGAGGCGCTGGTCCCTATCTGTCCGGTGGGTCCCCGGACGCGGCAGTACTATCTCGCAGTTTTGGACCGGGTGACCAAGCACCGTGAGGTGGGCGGGAAGTCGGAGTGGAGGACCGGCATGGAATACTCCCGCTACATCTCGGCGCAGGAGGCTCAGGACTTGGGGATCGACCTGGCTCTCGACGTCGCCGGGGTGGCTGTGGAGAACCTGCATCTCCAACTGGCCCGAGCCGAAGCCCGGAAGAAGTTGGCCGAGAAGCACGCGAAGAGGCAGCGCGCGGCCAAGAGGCGCCCGGCCTCGAAGTCGTCCTGACTCACGGGGAGTTCGCTATGCTCGGGCGTCATGGCCCGACAGCGACGCGGCGCGTTCCCGCTTTACCGCATCCTCCACGGACGCGAGGCTCCGCGCGGTCACTGTCGCGAGTGCGGCGAGGTCGTTCGGGGGCGACGCCGGACGTGGTGCTCGGCGCGCTGCGTGATGAACTACAAACTGCGCGCGAACCCGGGCTTCCTGCGGCGCGCGGTCTTCCGTCGGGATCGCGGCGTCTGCGCGGTCTGTCGACTCGACACCCTGCGCGCGGAGTTGGATCGAGGCGCGGCCGAGCACTCGGCGCTGCGCGAGTGGTGGCACGAGCGCGGGATCGATCTCGATGACGCGGGCAAGCCGAGTCCGGGGCGCGCTCGTGAACCGGCCTGGCGGGCGCTGCTGGAGCCGCGGGCACGGGCGGCGCTGACGCCCTACGGACTCGCGGAGTGGTGGTGGAGGCGTTCGCTCTGGGACGCGCACCACACGACGCAGGTGGCGCGCGGCGGGGCCTACGCGGGCCTCGGCGGGGTCGTGACGCTGTGCGCGCGTTGTCACAAGAACGAAACGAAGAAAGAACGGGAAACCTGATGAACGCCAAGCCGCGACGCAACCGCCCCTACACCTACGCCTACGCCTGGAGACAACCGGACGATCCGCCGTCGGTGCCGTCGGTCGAGCAGCAGTTCGCGCTCATCGCCGAGTGGGCGGACCGGCACGGGGGCGGCGCCTTGCGACTGAAACAGTTCGACGGGCCGTTGCGCGAGAACTCGGCGATCATCACCCGGGGCGGTCTGGGCCGGATCCTCTCGGACATCGAGGGCGGGACCCGTCCGGCCGTCGTGGCGATCATCGAGCGCCCGTCCTATCGGCTCGGCCCCGCGACCCAGGTCCTCGACGAGATCCGGGCCGTCGGGGCGACCGTCAAGATCCTGTCGGTCGCCGAGATCGACCGTCTGCGCTCTGAACCTCCGAGCCCCGAAGAGTCGACCAGTCCGAGGCCGGATCCGGCGATTGAGGCGTCGCCGCCGAAGAAGACGATCACCAGGGAACAGCAGAGGAGGCTCGCTCAGGCGCGCGAGCAGAACGTGCGGGAGGGCAACAAGGGGGCGGGGCCGGCGCCCTTCGGCTACCAGCGGGACAAGCAGGGGAAGTCGCTGGTGCCGCACCCCGACGAGGCTCCCGACGTCACCTTCGCGTTCAGCGAGTACCTGCGGACCAAGTCGATCGTCAAGGTGATCGCGGCGCTCGCCGCTCGGGGTCGCACGAAGACCCGCAGCGGCCGCAAGTGGTCGGCGGCGGGTCTCGCGTGGATCCTCAAGAACCGGTCCTACATCGGCTTCGTCACCTACGGCGCCACGCAGGCCCGCGGCAAGCACAAGCCGCTGGTCTCGATGATCGTCTTCAACCGCGTGCAGATGATCCTGCGGGAGAACGCCGCCAAGATGCACCGCACCCACGTCCGGTCCAAACTGCTGACCCCCTGACGCGCACCAACGAAGACGCCCCGGACCGAGCACCGTCCGGGGCGTCTTCGTTGGTTCGTTACTTGGGCTTCTTGTGGTCCTTGCGGTGGTCGCCGCCGGGCGGCCGGAACTTCACGCCCTCGCGCACGAGGATCGACCGGACCGTGTCGACCGGCATCTTGTAGCGGTCCGCCACCTCCTGCGTCGACAGCCCCTTCTCGTACGCCAACACCACCGGCTTCGGATCGTACTCCTGCGGCCTCGCCATGCGCGGGCCCTCCTTCGCCCCCCACCCTACCCCCATATCAAGGTTGGTGCCACCCCTGGGGTTTTCAAGGTTGGTAAACACTGGAGGTTCTGCGAGCCGTCACGAGGGGGTTTCAGGGCTTGAGGTCGCGGTGGATCCTCGTCGCCTCGACCGACCCGGCCGCCCCCCGGGCCCGCCAGGGTCCCCCAGGACGAAGTCCTGGGCCGCCGCTCCGTCCTGCGCCCTCCGCCGCCCCCGCGCACGAGGCCCGCCTGACGCGCCGCGCCATCGTCTCATGACGCGCCGAGTCAGGGTGGATGCTTTTCATCCAGGGCCCCTGGTGTGTGTAGCACCAGATAGGTACCCCGGAGTGGTAGCACACACACGAGGCCGGGGCGACGGCGCGAGCCCCGGGGGCGGTAGCTCGCCGGGGGAGCCGCTCGACGGTCGCGGGGCCGCTCGACCGAGGCGCACGAAACGGGGCGGGTCGTGTGTCCGAGATGGTGCAGCGGGGCATCGTGGGGTCCCGTCTCGCGTTAGCTCGCGCCGCGGCGCCGGTCGGTCCAGGCGCGTTCGCTCGACCCGCCCGAGAAGGTGCAGTCCCTCTCGGCCGACGGGGCCCGCGCTACCACGCCCGTCTTGACCCCTGCTAACCTAAATCCTTGTCCTATATGGCGTTTCTCCGTCTCCCGGACCCGCCGTCCCGTCGTTTCGCCGTTTCGGCACGGCTCTCGCGAGGGAAGATTCTCGCCCCCGGGATCGTCCGGGGGGGGGATCGGAGAGACAACGATGGCAGACACGCCGGAGATCATTCAGGCGCGCCGGTGGGGGCGCAGGGACGCCCGCGACGAAGTGACGCGGGGCGAGGGGGAAGACGATGCGGCCTATCGGGCGCGACTCGCGCGGCTCGTCGCGGGGCACGGGAACGCGGGCGACGGGATCGCCGGCCTCGACGCGGACGGCGACTATCTGCCCGAGTCCCTCCGTCGCGACTACCTCGCCGCGCGCTACGCCACGGCGGAACGCCTCGCCCGCGAGGCCCTCGCGGCCCTCGGGAAGTGACGCACGGGCCCGGGGCGTTGTGCCCCGGGCCTTCACCCCAGAGAACGGAGAGAACATGACGAAAACCGAAAAGGATCAAGAGCAGTCCGACGCTATCTCGCACCTTCGCAAGTTGTGTCGCCCCGGAGCATTGATCTACACGACGGTCCGGCGCGTCTCGTCGTCGGGAATGTCTCGCCACATCTCGTGTTTCGTCGTCGTCCGGGGCGAGATTCGGGACATCTCGTATCGGGTCGCGCGGGCCCTCGGATGGCGACTCCACGATCGCTCTCATGCTGTCGTCGCCAACGGATGCGGCATGGACATGGGGCACCATCTCACGATGCAGATGTCTTACGCGCTCCATGGGCGCGCGGACCGGGGCGATGGCGCGGCGCCCGAGGCGCAGGGGCGCCCGTTCTCCCCGAGGCCCGGCCATTATCGCGCGGGGTATTCCCTGCGCCATGCGTGGCTCTGATGAACGCGCCGAAGATGACTCCGTCGGTATTATTCTCGGGCGAGATGGTGAACCCCGCGACGGGCGCGGGCGCCAGGATCCAGCTAGACACGCCGGGCGACGGCCGGTGCGTCCTGACGGTCCGGCGGTTCAACGCGGCCGGAGTCCAGACATCCGTCGTGATTCGGAGTGTTCTCGCGCTCTATCCGGCGCGACGAGAGGGGGCGGAGTCATGACGCGCAAAACGGGACGATGGGTGCTAACGGCCGATGCAGAGCAACGCCTCTCGGATCGTATCGTGGCCGAGGGGGCCTGGCGACTCCCGCCCGGCACTCGGGCCTCACGCGCCTACCGCGCATGGGAACGAGCCCAATGGGAATTAAACCCGTCCGGGGCGGATGTCTCGGGCATCGCTCCGTCGTTCAACAGCGGCGTTGATCCCGTCGCCTCGGGCCTCGGACCCCACGCGTACAGGGATCCCAAGACGAACGATGAGGACTCAATCAACCGGGCCATTAAACGCGCGTGTCGTGAGGCCCGCGTGGCGTTGCGCGAGGCGTGGATCGCCGAGGGCGGACGGACGCGGAGGGCCGCCCCGTGACCGCGTGCCCCCGTTGTGATACCCCGCTCGACGACGATGACCGGTGCCCCGCGTGCTCCATGGGGGCAGAGGCAGAGCACGACTACCTCGACGCGCCCGAGGTAGTCGTCGGCCCGTGCGGGGCGTGCGGGGCCGAAACTTCCCGATGCGAGATGTGCACCGGGTTCGTGTTCGTGTGCTCCGCGTGCGCCCGTCGGATGATCCCGGCGTGCGCGTGCGACGAAGAGACGGACGAGACGGACGCGCCCGAGACTGAGGCGGAATTGTCGGCCGGATGGGGCGACCCGCGCCCGATCCCGGAATGGAGAGACTAGCGATGACTCCCCCGCGCACTGAGTTGACGTGGGTTCTATCGAACAACTCGAAAACGGGCGTCGTCCCCACCGCCTACGTGGGTACGACGCGCGACGAGGCCCGCGCCAGTTGCCAGGGGTGCCCCATGCTCGGCGACAGAACGTGCTACGCATGGGGCGGGACGCCCCGGATGGCGTTCTCCACGATAGTCAAGGCGCGTCGGCGGGATCCCTCGCGCTACTCCCTCGGCGCCGTCATGGCTCGTCTCGCGCGTCGCCGTCGGGGCCGGGCCCGAGTGGTTCGCCTCGGGGCTCTGGGGGATCCGGCGCGGGCCCGCCGTCGAGACATTCGCGAGGCCCTGAGCGCGGCGCGCACGCACGGCATGACCGTTCTCGGGTATACGCACGCATGGCGGACCGCGAAAGCTCGGGACATGCGCGGAACCCTCATGGCGTCGTGCGATACGCCAACCCAAGCCGATGAGGCGCTCCGGGCCGGATGGCGTCCCGCGGCGATCATTCCGGCGGCGCCCGCGGGCCCGATCTACCAGACACCGGGCGGGGCACGACTCCTCGTTTGCCCCGCTCAACGGAAGCCGGACACGATGACGTGCGACCGTTGCGCGATGTGCAGTCCGTCCGCGCCCGTTTGGACGGCCGGGAGAATCGACGGGATAGCGTTTATCCCGCATGGCGTCGCGCGTAAACGACTCGCGACGTTGACGTGCGACCGAGGCAACCCCTAACCGACTCACGAGGATAGAAACCCATGACAACAACCGAAACCGAAACGACTCCCGCCGTGCGTCTCGTCGACTATCTCGAACACCGTAGCGAGGGGATCCCCGCGCACGTCGCCATCGCGTGGGCTCGCGCGGTCCGGTCGGATCCCGCCGACGAGGATTGGACCGCGCCGGACGGGCGCCCCCTGACCGTCACGGTTACGACCGAGACAGATGACGACTCGTGTCTGTCCGACATGAGCGGACGTTTCACGAACAAGCTCCCGGCGGGGCGCCCTGGCGTCGACTACGTCGATCGGCACCCGGCGGACCCGAGGCGGAATACCTATGGCGATCATCGGGAATTGCGCTACTTCGTTCCGGCGTTCTCAACTCGCGAACGACTCGCGGACCGGCGCGCCGACGAGACGCGCCATGCCGCCTACGTGGGCGCGATCCGGGACATGCACAACGCGATGGCGTCGGCGCTCGACGATCGGTTCGTCGTCGTGACCGTGACGGCGACCGACCCCGCCTCGGGTCTCGAATCGACCGAATCCCTAGGCGGAGTCCCTGACACCGTCGCGTGCGTCCACGATACCGCCCGCGACCTAATCGGCCAGACCGTCGCCAGATTCTCGGCCCTCTCGCCGGTCAACCCCTAACCTCACGAGAGGATAGAATCCCATGACGACAACCGAAACGACTCCCGCGACCGTGGCGCCCGTCCGCGGGTCCGATCCCACGGCGCCCCTGACGATCCCGATGGGTGTCCTGGGGGCCTTGGCACGGTGCGCGACCCCGGCCGATGCCTACGTGCGTCACGTCGGAATGCGCGGGGTCCAGATTGACCGCGCCGCCGGAGTCGCGCGGGCGACCGACTCGACGATGGCGATCGTCGCCCCGCTCGGCCAGGACATCCGGCCCCCGATCGGCACGCCTCCGTGGGTTATCGGCGCGGAGGACATCGCCACGGTCGAGAAGGGGGCGCCCCCGACGTTGCGCTACGCGGTCACGGCGACCATCGTTCCGGATACGACTCTCGCGACGAACGGGCTCAACATCTCCACGGCGCCGCACCCCAACATCCGGGGCAAACTCGCCGAGAAGGTCAAGCCGATCGCCCGCACCGTCGGGGGCGGGGATCCCGAGTCGTTCCCGTCGTTCGATGGGGTGCTCCCGCAAGAGAGGCACGTACGTTTCTGGATCGCGCTCGACGCGGACAAGCTCCATACCCTCGCGACGGCTATGCGGGACGCGGGCCGGGCGATCGTCGGTCCGCACAACGGTCCGCCGGGGGACATCGAGCCCCCGAAGGTCATGCTCGGGTTCAGGGACGCACACTCGCCGATCATCGTCCGGCCGAGCGATCCCAAGAGCGCGCCCGGGGTTCACGGATGCCTCATGCCAGTGTCGTGCGACGCCATGCCGCGCGTCGTCTGGGACGACGAGGTAGCGCGCGCGGAGCGGGAGCGCGACGAGGCCCGGGAGGCAGAGATTCATGCGCGCCAGGCCCTCGCCGACGTGGGCCCCGACGCGCGGGCGGCGCGTCAGGAGCGCGACGCCATGGAGCGCGAGCGGGACACGGCGCGCCGTGAACGCGACGAGGCCCGGCGCGCGCTGGACACGATCCGCCGGGCCCTCGCGGCGATCCCGCCCGCGGCCCCGTGAGCCCCGCGACCCTACGCGCCGGACGGATCCGGGGCCTGGCGCAACGGGGCCTTTACCGCGCGCACCTTCTCGCGCGTCAGGGCCGCACCGTCTGGGCCCTCCTCGCCCGCGACCGGGCCCGGCGCCTCATGGCCGGCCTCGGGTGAGCCCCCCAGGGACCCCCTAGTTATCAAGGTTGGTAGGGTGTTTGGGCCCATCTCGCGTTTGGGCCTGGACGCGCCGGTAGAAACTCAAGAGGCCCGACCGAGCATGACTCTCGGTCGGGCCTCGCGTCGTCGTGAGGGAGGACGGGCCCCGCGTCAGCTAGGCGCCGCCCGCGACCGTGCTCCCCACCCCCGCGTGCGTGCGCGTGCGTGCGTGCGTGCGCGTGCGTGCGTGCGCGTGCGTGCGTGCGCGTGCGTGCGTGCGCGTGCGTGCGCGTGCGCGTCGCACCCGTCGTGCCAATCGGATGCGGCACGATGCTTGCGACGCGAACCCATACCCCGCTGGTATACCCTAGAGCGCGGGTCGAGTCGGCCGGACCCGCCGCGCCGAAGGCGCCCTGGGTCTCGCCCTGCGGTCCAGCGGCGCCCAGGGTCGAGTCGGCCGGACCCGCCGCGCCGAAGGCGCCCTGGGTCTCGCCCTGCGG
>CAYZBB010000008.1:0-85090 GCA_964476495.1 uncultured Actinomycetes bacterium
GGGTTCGCCGGGCAGGGTCATGGTGGCGGCGCGGACCAGGTCGGCGGCTTCGCCGGCACCGAGCAGGAGCACGTGTGTGAGCAGGGTTCGGGTGCTGGTGTAGGCCAGTTCGGCGGCCGCGGCGGAGTTCTCCAGTTCGCGGACCCAGCCGATCCGGGCGGCGTGCAGGGCGCGGTTCAGGGCTTCCAGGTTCCGGCCGTGTTGTAACTGTTCCTGCCGGGTGAACCGGAACAGGGGGCATTGGGTGAGTTGCTGGATGCCGGACAGCACGAGTCGGGTCAGGTTGTCGGCCTGTTCGGCTGTGCTGATCGCGGGGCTGTCACCCATGATTCGAACAGTAGAGCAAGGGTCTGACAGTGCCCGAAACGCCGGCAATACCCGATCCTGTCGCCAGCGCCTAACCCAACGGGAGCGCCCGATCCGCCGGTCGAGAAAGGAGCCAGCCCACGAGGCGCATCCGCCGGTTGCGTCCGCGGACGACCGTGACAATCGATCAGGACGATCGAGAGAACCGAAACCGGTCACGTCACCGCCGGCAACGGCACCGTCCCGGGACGCGGGCTCGGTGGTGTTGACCGCCGTGAATCCTGGATGTCGACGAGGGAGTCGCCTTGTTGGACGATGGACCTCGGATGTTCGTCGTCGTCGTGACGGCGTCGTCGGCAAACTGACGGACCCGGGCGGGTTGACCAGCAGTTCCCGGGTCGATGGTGACGGCGCGGTCGGCATCAGGATCTGCGTGTGGCAGCCGGCGCGCCGGGCACATCGTGGGGTGCTCCCAGCCGCGATGAGTCACGACCGCGGGCGACTCGCGGTCGTGGATGACCGAACGGCCGCAACGCGGCCTGGCGGTGCGGGCAGGGCCGGTCGCCGCGGTGCAACAACTGCTTGGTCTGGTCCAGGCCGGACACACACCATCACCACGGGGGACCCCGGTCATATCGGTCAGTCTTGACTACCAAACCACGGTCGAGCAGTGGTCAGTTCATGTTGCAGCGCAGTAGCTCTCGAATCGAACCGGCACCCCTGACGACAGCGCCGAGCACCAACCTCCGCATCCTTGGTAAGTAGGGCTCACCAGTTGCGGTTGCAGCATGGCGGCGCCGAGCCGGCTACCCGCCCGGATCGACCGTGCACGTCCAGGTCATCGGATGCTCGGGCCGGTACGAGCAAAAGGTGCCGGTGACCAGCGACCGTTCGAGATGGCGGGCGAACTCCGGGTGCACCGTGGCGAGGTTCCGAATGGTGGAGCGGACCCGCTGGGTCACCGCCGATCTCGCCCGCTCCGCCGACCCACCGGACCGGCGCGGCCGCCCGCCCAGACCGAAAGCGGCGCCGAGATGCTCTACCAACGCGTCCATCTCCAGCCGGGCGTGTTCGGCGCGGACCAGATCGCCGTCGAGCTCAGCTGTGTCGATCTGCTCCTGCAGGTCGCGGATCCGTCGCCGATAGGCCGTGCGCGCCTGTGTGTCGGCCGACTCGCCGGCGGACGGCTCATCGACGGCCGATCCCATCAGCTCCAGGCAGTGGAACTCTCGGCCGGGACTGGCCAGCAAACGCCCGATGTCGGCCATTCCCTTGGACGCTTTCACCGACGCCGTGCGGCCGGCGAACCTCACCTCGATGAACGACCCACGGTCGAGCAGCTCCGCCGTGGCATCGGCGGACGCAGCCACATCGGGGGATGCCGCCCGATCGGCAGACGTGGCCGGATCGGCAGACGCAGCCACATCGGAGGACGGCGGCACATCCAAGGACGGCGGCACAGGGCTGGGCGAGGACCCTGCCGCGCCGGCCAGGATCGCGCGCAGTTCCTTGCGGGCGAGCAGGACTGCGTCCCGCCGAACGAGCGGGGTCGCGTCGGCCGGTGGCAGTGTGGTGACCGATTCCAACGCGTTGGTGGACGGCCCGGCAACGGGTTGGGCCAGAGCCGACGCCGCGAGGGTTCGCCAGACCGGGTTACCTGCGACGTGCAGCACTTCGGCGGTGCCGAGCAGTGCCGCACGGGTGAAGGCGATGCCTCCCCTGCCCGCAACCACGTCGAACAGGGCATCCAGTTCGCCTGCGGCGCCGACGGTGTCACCCGTCCGGCACGACCCCCAGGCTAGTGCCCGCAGGCCGAGCCCCTCCGCGACCGGGTATCCGATGCGGCGCGCCGATGTCACCGCGGCAAGCACCGCCGCTCGACCCGAGAGCGGGTCAGCCACCAGATCCATTTGAGCGAGAACGATTTCGGCCCACACTTGGTTCAGCACGAACTCGCGGGCGATTGATTCCGTACGCGCGGCGAGGGCGAGCGCCCTGGCGTCCGCCACCCGACCGGACGTCCACAGGAGCATGGCCCGGTTGACGTCGGCCTCCAGCGCGAAGGCCTGCGCATCGCACCGCCGGGCGAGGTCTGCCACTTCCGAGCAGAGGTCGAGGGCGATCGCCGGATCACCAGTGGCCAGCGCGGCGTAGGCCATGACCCGGGCGCAACGTGAGCGGCGCCGGGGTGGACTCGCTCGCGTGTGCAAGGGCGGCGTCTGCCATCGCGAATGCGCCGGCCGGGTCGCCGATCAGGAAGCGGGCAGTGGCGGCGGTGGCGACCGCGTCGACGGCGTGCGGCACGGACAGGTCCGGCCATCGGCGCACGACCTCACCGCTGAGGGCGGCGATCTCATCGGTGTGCGCCTGGTGCACCAGCCCCCACAGCACGGTACAGATCACCATGCTTCTGGCACCGTCGCGGTCATGGGCAAGGCACCATCGCAAGCTCGCGGCTGCGTGGTCGTAGAGGGACATCAGGCGGCCGAGGGCGGCCTGGTCCCAGTCGCGGAACGCGGCGAGCACCGACCTCGCCGCGGTCACGACGTGATCGACCAGACGACCGTGCGCCTCGTCCAGCGTCCCCCGGTCGGTCAGCCTTGCCGTGGCGAATAGCCGGACACTTTGGAACAGCCGGTAGCGGCTGCTCGGCGGTCCCTGTCGCGGCGCCGGTTCGAGCGTCACCAGTGACGAGTCGACCAGGGCGCCCATGGCCTCGACCGTGGCCGCACGATCCAGGCCCACGTCGGTCCCGATCGCCACGGCGAGCTCGAGGTCGAACGGCCCGGTCAGCACACCCAGCCGCTCGAGCAGCGCGCCCGCCGGCGCCGGCAGCAGCCGGTGGGACCAGGCCACCGTCTCGGTCAGGCTCCTGTGCCGGCGGTGCCCGCGAAACCTGGGACGGGCCACCACATCCACACCCTCGCCGAGCTGCTCGATGATCTGCTCGAGCTGCATGCTCCGGCAGCGAGCCGCCGCCAGTTCCAGCGCCAGCGGGACCCCGTCGAGTTGCCGGCAGATGGCGGCGACAGCCGCCAACCGGTCGGTGAGGTCGGGCACCCCGGCGTCCCGGGCTCGATCCAGGAACAGCCGGACCGCGTCGGATCGTGTGGCCGGCGCCTCATCATCCGGGGAAGGCGTGGCCAGGGGACCCAGCACCAGCAATGACTCGCCCGGCAGGTCCAGCGGGGAACGGCTGGTGGCGAGCACGCGCGGTGACCGGCACGCGGTGAGCAGTGCGTCAACGGCGTCCGCTGCTGCGGCCGTCACGTGCTCGCAGTTGTCCACCACCAGTAGGGCCGGCTGTTCCGTCGGCGAACTCAGGAGCGCATCGAAGGACGAGAAGCCGAGCTGCGCGGCCATGGCTCCCGGCACGTCGGCGGCGTCGTCGACCCGAGTGAGATCGATGACGTGGGCACCGAGTGGGTACTTGCCGCCGGTTCGCCGGGCGACCGACAGCGCCAGCGCGGTCTTGCCGATGCCGGCCGGCCCCATGACCGTGACCAGGCGGCGGTCCCGGAGCCGGGCGAGCAGCTCGACGCATTCGCGGTCGCGGCCGATCAGGTCCATCCTCCCGCGCCACATCCCCTCGCCCGAGTCGCCGCGCGAATCGCCTCACATCGTGAGACGAATCCTCACGCCCTCATGGTGTCGCATTCCATCGGACCACGAAGGAGGACGTCATGTCCCGCTACCGACATCGTCTCCCACAGCTCGACGCCGACCTATTCCTGGCGGACGGCGGCCTGGAGACCACCCTGCTGTTCATCGACGGCTTCGAGCTGCCGGACTTCGCGGCGTTCCCGCTGCTGGCGGACCCGGCCGGGCGGCTCGCCCTGGCCAGCTACTACGACGCATACACGCGGATCGCGGCCCGCGACGGCATCGGCATCGTGCTGGACACCCCGACCTGGCGGGCGAACCCGGATTGGGCGGCCCGGCTCGGTTACGGCGTCGAGGCCCTCGATGCCGCGATCCGCAGTGCGGTCGATCTGCTGGCCGGCGTGCGAGCCCGGCACGAGACCGTCGACACCCCGGTGGTGATCAGCGGGGCCATCGGCCCGCGTGGCGACGGCTACCAGGTCGGCGCGTCGATGACGGTCGACGAGGCGCGCGCATACCACGGTGTCCAGCTGCGCAGCCTGGCTGCTTCGGAAGCGGACCTGGCCGGCGCCGTCACGATGACCTACGCCCAGGAGGCGATCGGCATCGCCATGGCCGCGCAGGACGTCGGGTTGCCCGTGGTGATCTCGTTCACCGTCGAGACCGACGGCGTCCTGCCGTCCGGGCAGTCGCTCGGCGATGCGATCAACGCCGTGGACGACGCCACCGACGGGTATCCGTCGTACTTCATGGTCAACTGCGCGCATCCCGTGCACTTCCGGCACGTGTTCACCGGCGCACCCTGGACCGGCCGGATCGGCGGGGTGCGGGCGAACGCTTCCACCCTCAGCCACGCGGAACTCGATGAGGCGGAGAGCCTGGACGCCGGGAACCCGGTGGAGCTGGCCGGACTGTACGAGGACCTACGGACGGCGTTGCCAGGGCTGAGAGTGGTCGGCGGGTGCTGTGGCACCGACCACCGGCACATCGACGCCATCAGCCGGCGGCTGGTCACCGGATCGGGGACCCGGGCGTTGCCCGGGTGACGGTCGGCTCATCCGCCGGGCCTACGTGCCGGTCGCGCCCACGGTCAGGACGCGCCCACGGTAAGGACGGTCGAGGCCGGGAGGTCAGCGACGGCTCCATTCGGGTGGGCCGCTGGCGGTCCCCGGCTTCCCGATTCCGATCTGGCGCAGCCCGGTGCCATCGACCTTGATCACCCAGATCTGGCCGTCGTTGGTGCCGGCCGCATTCGTGCGGTTGCTGAAGAAGGCCAATTCGGTGCCGTCCGGTGAGACGGTCGGGTCGTTGTCGAAGGCCGTGCCGTCGGTGATCGGTGTCAATCCCGACCCATCGGCCTGCACCCGCAGGATCTGCGCCGTCGTCCCACCGGACGCATCCTCGGTCGCCCGGCGGAAGTAGATGAACTTCCCGTCCGGGCTCCAGACCGGATCGACGTCGTTGGCCCTGGCTCCGGGGGTGGTGATCTGCTTCGGCGGCCCGCTGCCGTTGGCCGGCTGCACGTACAGCACCCCACCCCCGGCGCCCTGGTCCTGAGAACCCCAGAACGCCAAGGTCTTTCCATCGGGCGAGTAGGTCGGATCATCGAACCCGGCGAGCCCGGTGTTGATGGTGCTGCGCAGCGTCCCGTCCACGCCGATCAGCACCAGCTCGTTGCCCTCCTCACCGCCCCTGCAGGCGACCGCGATCTCCGAGGTGTCCACCGGATTCCAGGCGGGACGCTGAGGGTTGTGGCAGAAATCGGAGTCCGCAGTGAGCAACGGTCGATCGCCACTGCCATCGGCAGCCATCATGCGCAATTCGATGCCGTGCTCGCTGGTCTGCGCATAGACGATCGTGCTTCGATCGGGAGAAATCGTGGGATATTGCGCACCCGGCGATTCGTTGGTGAGTTTCGCACCCACCATTCCGGTCGCCGCGTCGATGACAAATAGATCGTTATGATCGTCCTGGTTCCGGCTGGCGATCAGCTGGTCGTCGGTCAGCGGAGCGGAACGGGGCACCCCGACGATCGGGGCCGTTGACGTCGTCGTGGCAGAGCTCGACGTCGAGGTCGACGCACTCGACGGTGAGGCCGTCGTCGACGCCACGACGGAGCTCGATGCCGAAGCGGAGCTCGTGGACCGGGTCAACGTCGGTAACGTCGGAACCGTTGTGGGCGCCGCCGCCGTGCCACCGACGCTGGCACATGAGCTGAGTGCGACAGCGGCGGCCGCCAGCAAGGCCGCCGTCCGTCCGTGTCGCGCCCGCCGGTCGATGTGCCCGGTAGGGGTATGTGATCGACCGGCGCCCGGCTGGGCACCGCCACCGCGGCGCTCGTCGATGGGCAGCCGCGGCGTGGTCCGTCCGTTCGACATGTCGTCATTCTGCCAGCCACGATGATCACGTAGCCACACCATTGATCGCGATTGATCACACTGCTGGCCGGACTCGATTTGTCGGACGCCGCACGATGCGGTAACTTCATCGGGCACTGCCCCACGGGGGATGCGCACTTGGGGCGCCTTGCCAGGTTCAATTCCTGGGTCCTCCACCGCTCGAATGGCCGCCACCTCGCTTCGGGGTGGCGGCCTTTCGCGTTGTTCGCATCGGGACGTCGACGCCGTCGGTCACCCGAGTCACGGGGCCGGATTCAGCCCGGTCATCGCTGCCATCACCACGTCGTCCTCTTCGACCGGCATGGGCCGCGACCGCCGACCACGATCCGGCCCGTCGACGGGTCCGTCATCCCACTCGGCAGGTCCGGTCGACAAGCAGCCTCCTACGATCGGCCGATGCAGGACTCGGGGGAAGCGGCCGTCAGGCCCGGCGACGGTCGCGACCGCGCAAAACAGGACACCACGCCGGCGGTGCGAGACGACGACGCACGGCCCCGTCGCCCGTGGTGGCGGCGCTACCTGACCCGGTTCAGCCCCACCGGGCTGGTCATCGCGCTGATCTTCTACTGCGTCTCATTGACGCCGTCCCTGATCCCTCGTTCGTGGGTGTTCCAGGGCGCCATCACCGGCATCAGCGTCGCGGTCGGCTACGGCATCGGCACGCTGCTCCAGTGGGTGGTCGCCAAGGCCGGAGTCCGGATCCGCTGCTCCCCGCGGGCATCCCGTGTCGGCTGGTGGGTGCTGGCCTGGGCGACCGCGATCCTGGTGCCGCTGGCCGTCGTGCTCGGGGTGCACTGGCAGAGTCGGGTCCGGGAACTGTTCGGAATGCCGCCGACCGGGTCCGCGCACGGCCTGGTCGTCGTGCTCGTCGCGCTGGTGGTGGCGCTACTGCTGCTGCAGCTGTTCCGCGGACTTCGATGGATCGTCCGGTGGCTCACCGGATGGATCGACCGGGTGATCCCCAAGCCGGTCGCCCGCCTGGTCAGCGTCGTCGTCGTGTCCGTGCTGGCGATCCTGTTGGTCACCGACGTGATCTGGGCGGGCGTGCTCAAGGTGCTGAACAGCACCTACTCCGCGGCGAACGCCACCATCGATCCGACCGTGCGGCAGCCGCAGCAACCGGAACGGTCGGGCTCCCCCTCGTCGAAGGAGAGCTGGGACTCGCTCGGAGCCGCCGGTCGGACGTTTGTGGCCGGCGGCCCCTCGGTGGGCGAGTTGCGAGCGTTCGCCGCCACCGGGACGGCGATCGACCCGGCGGACGTCCGCGAACCGATCCGGGTCTACTCGGGGCTGCGCACCGGCGGCAACCTCGAGACCACGGCGGCCCGGGTAGTCGCCGAACTCGACCGGACGAACGCCTGGGACCGGTCCGTCCTGGTGGTCGCGACGACCACGGGGACCGGCTGGATAGACCCGGGCATGGCGGACTCCCTGGAACTCATGCACGGCGGCGACACCGCCATCGCCACCATGCAGTACTCCTATCTGCCGTCCTGGATCAGCTTCGTCGGCGATCGTGACACCCCGCCGGCGGCGGGTAGGGAACTGTTCGAGGCGATCTACGCGCGCTGGTCCCGGCTGCCCCCCGACGGTCGTCCACGCCTTGTCGTGCACGGCATCTCGCTTGGTTCCTATGGCGCCCAGGGAGCCTTCAGCGGCGTGCAGGACCTGGTGGCGCGGACGGACGGTGCGTTGTTCGTCGGCACTCCGAACTTCACCCCGGTGTGGTCGGAACTGACCGACGACCGCGACGCCGGGTCGCCGGAGATCGCGCCCGTCGTCGAGCACGGCGCCACCGTCCGCTGGGGTGTGCAGGTTCCGCAGGGCGTGGACATGTGGCGGCTCGGCGACGACTGGGACCCGCCGCGGGCGGTGTATGTCCAGCACGCGTCCGACGGCGTGGTCTGGTGGTCGCCGTCGCTGCTCTGGTCAAGGCCCGACTGGCTGTCCGAGCCTCGCGGGATCGACGTGCTGGACGCCGTGCAGTGGTTCCCGGTGGTCACGTTCTGGCAGCTGACCGGCGACCTGTTCGTGGCCGCCGGCGACGACATCCCGCAGGGCCACGGCCATCAGTACCGGCCCGAGTACGCGGACGCGCTGGCCGTGCTGTGGGCACCAGACGGTTGGTCGGACGCCGACACCGAACGTCTCAAGGCGGCGGTCGGCAGCCGACTGGCAGGCGGCGGCTCGTAGTCGGCGGTGCGCAGTCAGTCACGCCCAGAAGGCGGTCACCGCGGTCGGGTCACCGATGAACTGATCGACGGTGCGGGCCCCGGCCCTGCTCGACGGTGAAGTACAGGATCTGGGTGTCGTCGAACGTCCGCCGGTCGGGCCTGGATCCGCTGATCCTGGTGAGGACCGCGACATGGCCCTTGCCATCGCCCATGAAGATCTCCGGGACCGGCCGCAAGGTGCCGGCGGTGAGTTCTATCGACTCGGCGAGGAATCCGAGGATGGCCTCGACCCCGACCTTGACCCCACCGAGGCTGTCGTCGTTGCGATGGTTCCAGGTGGCGTCGGGGTGGAACATGGCGGCGAAACCCGCCATGTCACCTGCTGCCACGGCTTCGAAACCGGTTCGGACGGCCTCGATGTCGCGTTGGAGATCGGTCGTGTTGCCGGCGGCGGGGGCGGTTGTCGCGGTCATGGCGCGCTCCTGAAGGGTTCGGCGGGTTGCTGTCACGGCCGATGCTAGGAACGGTGACCCACCGGGGATATCGACTGTTCAATCGATATTCGTGCCTGCCCCGATGCGTCCCCTTCAGGGACCACCCGCCAAGCCTTGACGCATCGCGAACATGGCCAGGCCGGCCCGGGTGGACACCGCGCACTTGCCGTAGATGTGCACCGTGTGGGTGTGCACTGTCGACGGCGAGACGGCGCCGTACAGCCGGCGAACCGCATCAGGGTGGTGTAGTAGACCTCGGCCTGCCGAACCACGTCCAGCCCACCGCGCCTGGCCAGCTCGACCGCCAGCAGGCATGCCCGCATGGCCTCGCCAGGGGGGTGCCCACGGGTCAGGTCGCTGGTCACCGAGAGCGCCGCGACCACTTCGGCGACACCGACCCGCTCAGCCACCAGTGGAGTCTAGGGAGGCGGAGTCCAGGGGGCGAAGCCCAGGGGCGAAGGTCGAAGGGTTTGCCCCAACGGGCACGACCCGCTGACCGGTCGGCTGCGCGCTCATCGTTGCGGACGTGCGGGGCCGCCTCGGACAATTTCCTCCATGGCCGGTTTCCGCTTCCTCGTTCCGCCGTCCGCGCGGACCGGCGGGTCGCCATGACGGCGGAACGCGCACGATTGTCCGCCGGGCCGGCGCACCCGACCTCGCCGACCCGGCGGGCCGCCAGAACGGGCGGCGGTTCCGGGCGGCGCCGGCCGCGGGCGACCGGCACCCTCACCTCCGGCGACGTGCTCGACCTGCAACGCGAGGCAGGCAACCAGGCGGTGGTACGTGCGCTACAGCGGGTGGGTGGTTGGAAGGATGCGGACACTCGGCCCGGAAAGGGCCTCACGGCCGGCGAACCCGCGACCGGATGGAACACCGGTGAGCACTCGGTCGGGTCCATCCGCCGCATCCCCATCGACGGCCTGGTCCACGGCCTGCAGGATGCGCCCTCGGCGGACGGCGGGAAGTCGCTGACCAAGGAGGATGTCGCCGGCGGCGTCAAGGGAGCGCCGCGCAGCGAACCCGGTGAGCGCAAGGGCCGCGGGCGGGCGATCGCCCTGATTCCGGACACCATCCGCACCGACCGCCCGGTCGACGTGTTGTTCCACCTGCACGGCAACACGGAGAACGCCGGTCGTGACTATGCGGGATGGCGACAGCACAAGGACACCGGCGCCGTCCGCGACGTGGAACGCGACCGGATCGCGCAGCAGATCGAGTCGACCCGCTCACCGCAGCTCGTCGGGGTCCTGCCCATGGGTGTCAACCAGTCGCAATTCGGCGCCATCTCCCCTGACCCGTACATCCGCGACGCGTTCGATCGGCTCGCGGAGGTCGGTGCCTGGAAAGCCGCACCCGCCGAGTTCAGGGTGGTGCTCTCCGCGCACAGTGGCGGCGGATTCACCGTCGAGCGGATGATGCGCGGGTCGAAGGGGTATCAGCTGCCGCAGAACCTCGGCATGATCGTGCTCTTCGAGGCCAACAACAACCTCAAGAACCTGCGAAAGGGCGAGCAGCAGGCATTTACCGCGTGGGCCATCGGTCAGCTCAACGCGCACCTGGCGGTGCTGACCAGCCAGCGCACAGATGCGGAGAAGCGCGCGTACCTGACCAAGGCGACCAGGCTGCGGGC
The DNA here is from genome assembly GCA_964476495.1 of uncultured Actinomycetes bacterium. Lineage (GTDB taxonomy): Bacteria > Actinomycetota > Actinomycetes > Mycobacteriales > Nakamurellaceae > Nakamurella. The sequence goes on from CAYZBB010000008.1 coordinate 10,607, forward strand.
GTTCTTCGACCCGCGCAAGGGGCACAGCTACGGCAGCATCTACCGGCCGCTGCGCGACGCTGTCGCGGCCTGGTTCGACACCAACGGCGCCAAGCTCGGCCCCTACCTGGCCGACACCCGGTCGTTGATCCAGGTCGTCGAGCAGAGCGTGGGTCACGAGGGACAGATGCGGGCCGGCCTGGGCAGCGCGCTGGCCGATCTGCCGGGTACGCCGTCGACCGGCAAGGCCGGCGGCGGCACCGGAGGAACTCAGGCAGGCGGCGGAACCCAGGCAGGCGGCGGAACCCGGACGGGTGAGACACACGCCGACGTTTCGCCGACCGGCACATTGACGGGAGCCCAGTCGGGTTCGATCACCGCCGTCGCACCCCTCGCCACGCGCGCTGCCTCGATCACCGCCGCGGCGGTCGGCGCACAGGCCGGCGCGTCGGCGCCGCTGGCCATGCTGACCTTCACGGTCGCGAGATCCGCGGGCACGCCGCCGCTGCCGGCCGCCGCCCAGGCGTTGGTGGCGGCCGGCGTCAAGGGCCCGACAGACGTGACCGACGGCCTGTTCGCACTGGTCCGGCCCGAACTCGGTGGGGCCCGCATCCCCGCCGACCGCGAGGACCTCAAGCGGGAATGGCTGAGCCTACGGTCGGCATACGCGCGTCCCGCCCTCGTCAAACCATCCGAGGGGACGGTCGGCGGCGGCTCCGGGTCGAAGGTCGCCGGCGACGTTTCCGACCGAAGCCGGACAACGGGCGGCACCTCCGAACCTGACACGACGGAAAACAAACCCGACACCAAGGAGAAGCAGCCGGTGACGCCGGCGGGTTCCCCCGAGGAGGAGTACCAGCAGTTCGGCTCGCAGGTCAAGGCGGCCTTCGGCAAGTCCGGTGTGAAAAGGTATCTCGCGGTCCGCGAGCTCTACCGCACCCGGAAGGAAACGGCCGGCAACCCGGCCGGCTGGCTCAACCAGTTGCAGTTCGGCGCCAAGTTCTGCGGTACCGGCCTCAACGGTGTTCACCCGAACCTGGTGGCCGCCCTTCAGAAGGTGGACGCGGAGATCACCAGGCTCGCGACCCAGGTGCGTGCGGCCGGGGCCCCGGTCGTCTTCCAGGGTGACTTCCAACCACGGGCTGTCACGGGCAAGCCGGACAAGCTCAGCGACCACGCACTGGGCCTGGCGCTGCACCTGAACTACAAGAACAACCCGTATATCGGCCGCAATTCCAAGGCGTCCGCACTCATCGAGCGCATCGCGAAAGATGATGGCAACAAAGACTTCTGGAGTAGCGTGCAGGGGTCGGGGCGGCGCACCACGCAGGCCAGGGTGGAGGAGATCTACCGCAGCTTCGCCGCGGCCTCCGACGCGGTTCGCCGTTATTTCCTCGCGATGGACGCGATGGAGGTCAAGGCGAAGGCCGGCGAACTGGACGGCGCCGGCCGAGCAGAACTGGCCAAGCGCAAGGCGGAGTACGTGCAACTGCGGGACAGCGACCTGGCCGGGAACCGGGACCCGCGCAACGGGATCTTCATGCACACCACCGGCGTCGACGGAGACCCGATGCTGCAGATCATCAAGCAGCTGACCGGGGTCGCCGGCCTCGAATGGGGCGGGACCTACACGAGCCGACCGAAGGATCTGCACCATTTCGCCCTGAAGGGTTGACGACGGGTCCTTGTCCCCTTGCGCTGCGCGCGGTGCCAGCTAAGCGCAAACACCAGGCGCGAACGGGCGTGTCGAGCCGACCGGATCCGGCCTGTCTCATCGCGCGCGTCCTGCGCGGCGCCGGGCTAGGGTCATGATCACGTCCCGCCCGACAGTGGCGCATCGCACGAAGGGGGACATTCCGTGTCCGCACCGGCCGAAACAGCAAGCGAGTCTCCGACAACCACCACCGTCCTGCTCGTCGCCCCGGTCACCGGGGTCCTGGTACCCATCGAGCAGGTCCCCGATCCGGTGTTCGCCGGGAAGATGGTCGGTGACGGGGTGTCGATCGATCCGCTGGAGAACATCCTGGTCGCGCCCTGCGACGGCGAGGTGGTGCACCTGCATCCGTCGTTGCACGCGCTGACGATCCGCTCCCCCGAAGGGCTCGAGGTACTCACCCACATCGGGCTGGACACCGTGCGGATGCGCGGCGAAGGGTTTCAGGTGAAGGTCAAGGTCGGCGACCAGGTCAAGGCCGGCGACGAGCTGATCGTCTTCGATCTGGACATGGTCGCCACCCAGGCCAAGAGCCTGCTCACACAGATGGTCATCGCCAACACGGCGGACATGCTGTCCGGGTTGGAGCCCGCTGTCGGATTCGTAACCGCCGGACGGGACGTCGCGGCGACCGCGATCCTGTCCGAACCGGTCGAGAGCGCCGCGGGTGCGGCGCCGCGGCAACCGGGCAAGAAGGTGACCTCGGACGCGATCATCATCCCGAATCCGGTCGGACTGCACGCACGGCCGGCCTCGGTCCTGTCCAACCTGGCCGCCCAGTACGAAAGCGACGTCACGCTGATCCGGGGCGAGGACCAGGCCAACGCCAAGAGCGTGATGGCGATCATGGGCATGGAGGTCCGGTTCCGGGACAAAGTGCGGATCAGCGCCTATGGCAACGATGCCGACGAGGCCGTCGAAAGCCTGGCCGAGCAGCTGCGGCTGGGGCTCGGCGAGGAGGGCGCCGTCCCGGTTGAAGAAGGCACCGCGGAGGGGTCCGAATCCGCGCCGCCGCCGGTGGCCGCGGTGGCTCCGGCGCCCCGACGGCGGTCCGGCGACCCGAATGTGCTGCTGGGTGTCTCGGCCTCGCCCGGCCTCGGCGTCGGCACCATCCTGCAGATCCGGCACGAGGAGATCGAGGTCGAGGAGAACTCCAACGACCGGCATCGAGAGCGCCGCAAGCTCAACGATTCGATCGATCGCTCCCTGGTGCAGTTGACCGCACTTGAGGATCGGCTGGCCAGTCAGGCGGACGCGGAGAAGGCGGCTATCTTCGCCGCGCACCGGGAGATCCTGCGCGACCCGGAGTTGCTCGACCTGGCCAGCAGCGCGATCGACAAGGGCAAGACGGCAGCTTTCGCCTGGCGCAGCGCCTACACCAACTACGCCGACAAGCTGGCCGCGCTGAAGAACGAGCTGCTGGCCGGCCGGGCCATCGACGTGCGCGACGTCGGTTCCCGGGTGCTGGAGGAGATCACCGGGCAGCGTCGCGAGAAGGCGCTCATCCCACCGGGTTCCATCCTGGTCGCGGAGGATCTCACGCCGTCGGACACCGCGTCGCTCGACCCGAGCAAGGTGGCCGGCTTCTGCACCACCGCCGGCGGCGCGTCCTCGCATGTGGCGATCCTGGCCCGCGCGCTGGACATCCCCGCGGTCGCCGGCATCGAACCCCGCGCCCTGGACATTCCGGAGGGCACCCGGGTCATCCTGGACGGAGCCAAGGGCACGCTGCGACAGAACGTCACCGAGGAGGAGGTGCAGCGGATCAGGGCACGCCAGGAACGGCAGGCGCAACGTCGTGCGGTCGAACTCGAGCACGCCGACGAGCCGGCCGTCACCACCGACGGTCACCATGTCGAGGTGGTCGCCAACATCGGCGGACTCGAGGACGCACAGGCCGCGACGACCAAGGGTGCCGAGGGTGTCGGCCTGCTCCGTTCGGAGTTCGTGTTCCTGGATCGCCGCACCGCCCCGACCGAGGACGAGCAGGCACAGATCTACACCGACATCGCCAGAGCCCTCAAACCCGGTCAACCGCTGGTCATCCGAACCCTGGACGTCGGCGGCGACAAGCCACTGCCGTACCTGCCGATCGCCCCCGAGGAGAACCCGTTCCTCGGCCAGCGCGGCATCCGGGTCGGGCTCGACCGGCCGGACATCCTGCGCACCCAGGTGCGGGCGATCCTGCGCGCCGCGGACGCCGGCGCCAAGATCAACGTGATGTTCCCGATGATCTCCACCATTGAGGACTTCCGGTTGGCCAAGGCGATCTTCGAGGAGGAACGCAACACGCTGGGCGTCATGCCGCTGCCGGTCGGCATCATGTGCGAGGTGCCGTCCACCGCCGTCATGGCGCATCAATTCGCGCAGGAGGTCGACTTCTTCTCCGTCGGCACCAACGACCTCACCCAGTACACGCTGGCGATGGACCGCGGCCACCCGAAGCTCGCCCCGCAGGTGGACGCGCTGAATCCGGCGGTGCTCGGGCTGATCGCGGAGTGCGTGCGCGGCGCCCACGCGGCCGGTCGCTGGGTCGGCGTGTGCGGCGGTGCGGCCTCCGACATCCAGGCGGTGCCCCTGCTCGTCGGCATCGGCGTGGACGAGCTGTCGGCCAGCGTGCCGGCCATCCCGTCGGTGAAGGCGCTGATCCGTTCACTGTCCCTCGAACGTTGCCGGGAACTGGCCGCGAAGGCGCTCGCCGCGGAGTCGGCCGAGGCCGTCCGCGCGCTGGTGCCGCTCGACGACGACTGACCCTCACTCCACCGACCGCACAGCGATCCACGCGAGGCCCGCGGAAGGACTCTTCATGACAACGACGTTGGAAAAGACCCCGGCGGCCGAACCGGCACCGCCCGCACCGAACAAGCTCAAGGAGATCTGGAGCAACTTCTTCGGCTTCCTGCAGAAGCTGGGCAAGTCGCTGATGCTGCCGGTGGCCGTGCTGCCCGTGGCCGGCATCCTGCTCGGCGTCGGCGGCGCCTTCCTGGGCAACTACAACCAGGCCGCGCTGGACGCCGGTTACTGCACCGTGGACGGGACGGTGTACGCCGGTGACCCCGTCGCGTGTCTGGCCGCCGACCCAGGCGTCCAGGCGGTAGTCGGCGACCCGGTCGCCGCCGGCATCATCGCCGAGCCGCTCTACGTGTTCCTCAAGATCCTGCAGGGCGCCGGTGACCCGGTGTTCGGCGCCCTCGGCCTGATCTTCGCGGTCGGCGTCGCGCTGGGCATCGCCAAGAACGACGGCGTGTCGGCACTCGCCGCGACCGTCGGCTACCTGGTGATGACCGCGACGATCGGTGTGGTCGCTCAGGCCCGCGGCATCGAAACGAAGGCAGTTCTCGGCCTGCAGACCTTGGACACCGGTGTGTTCGGCGGCATCATCATCGGCATCATCGCCGGCTATCTGTTCAACCGGTTCTACCGAATATCGTTGCCACCGTATCTCGGGTTCTTCGCCGGCAAGCGATTCGTGCCCATCATCACCGCGTTCGCCGCTATCGCCCTCGGCGTCGTGCTCGCTTTCGTCTGGCCGCCGATCGGCGATTTCATCGCCAACACCGCCAGCGAGGTGATCAGCGCCAACGCGCCCGTCGCCGTGTTCGTCTACGCGCTGGTGGAGCGCGCGCTGCTCCCGTTCGGCCTGCACCACATCTGGAACGCCCCGTTCTTCTACGAGGTCAACATCGGCGGCTGGGCCGACTGCAACGGCATCCTGACCTGCTTCTTCCGCGGTCATCCCGAGTCCGGCATCTTCGGCGGCGGGTTCCTGGGCAAGATGTTCGGCCTGTGCGGTGCCGCCCTGGCCATCTACATGTGCGCCAAACCGGAGAACAAGGTCAAGATCGGCTCCATCATGATGGCCGCCGCCCTGACCACATTCCTGACCGGCATCACCGAGCCCCTTGAGTTCTCGTTCCTGTTCGTCGCGCCGCTGCTGTACGTGGCGCACGCCTTGATGTACGCGAGCGGCTTCACGGTGATGTACCTGCTCGGCGGCCGATTGGGCTACACATTCAGCCAGGGCGGCATCGACTACGTGCTGTTCTATGCCAACGGCATCAAACCCTGGCTCGTGCTGGTCGTCGGACCGATCTGGTTCGTCCTGTACTTCGCGGTCTTCTACGGGCTGATCAAGCTGCTCAACATGAAGACGCCCGGCCGGGAGGCGGACGAGGTCGACGTCGGCGAGGCGGCTGCCGACGGTGCCAACCGGTTCTCCCAACAGCTGGTGCTGGCGTTCGGCGGGCGCAGCAACATCACCGACCTGGACGCCTGCATCACCCGGCTGCGGGTCGGCGTCGTCGACATCAACAAGGCCAGCCAGAGCAAGCTCAAGGCGCTGGGCGCGGCCGGCGTGCTGATCGTCGGCAACAACATGCAGGCGATCTTCGGCACTCGGTCGGAGAACCTGAAGACCGACATCGAGGAGTACCTCAAGATCGCCGGTGACGAGGCGGAGCTCGGCGAGGACCAGGTCGAGGAGGTCGTCTACGACGAACCCGGCACCAAGCCGAAACTGCGCGACCCGCTCGCAGCGGAGAAGGCCCGGGACTACATCGACGGCCTCGGCGGCCGGGACAACATCAGCAAGGTGGAGGCAGCTGCCGAGACCCGGCTGCGGGTGAAGGTGAAGGATCCGACGAAGGTGGACGAGGCCGCGCTGCGCAACAGCGGTATCGCGGGCATGGTCAAGGTCGGCGACGGGCTGTACCACCTGATCGCCGGCGCCAACGCCGATCAGTACGCGGCCGAGATGCGCGGCCAGCTGACGGCAGTGCCCGCCGGCGCCTGACCGACGCGTGGATCCGGGTGGGTCACGCCCACCCGGATCAGGACAGGCATGCCGACGGTGAGACGGCGCCGGCACTGTCCGGCGGGTCCCCGTCCGCCGCGCAGCCGAGCACGACGTAACGGTCGCCACCCCACGTGTAGAGCATCCACACCGGCGTCCCGTCGCCCTGGTCCTGCACGGCGATCGCCAGATCGCCGTCCAGATCGACGACGGCCGAACGCTCGGTCGCCGACGGGAACGCGTCGTCCCCGGAGACGTCCCGCCAGGCACCCGAATCCGTGAGTTCGAACGCCGACAGGATGGCGCGCCCGTCGGGCTGCCGTGCCTGCACCACGCACCGTCCCCGGGCGCAGGGCAGCACCCCGTCCGCCGGTGCGGCGAACGCCGCGCCGTACGGCACCCCGATCACCCCGGCGACCTGGCCGTCGGCACCGACCGAGAGCAGGATGCCGCGGCCAGAGCCCGTGCTGACCAGGGCCGCCGACCGGCCGCCGGCCACATCCCGATGCGTCGCCAGCACATCGCAGCCGTCACAGTTGGCCAGCGACACGTTCAAGCCGTCGCCGGTGGGCGCCGCGGCGGGCGGCACCGGTGCGGCGGTGGGCTGCGCAGGCGCGTCGGTGGCTGCGGCCGGCGGTGGCTCGTCCGTCGGCGGAGCCTCTCCCGTGTCCACCGGCTCCACGGGCGCCTCGACGACCGGCGCGGTGGCGTCGGCCGATGGCGTCGTGGTCACCGGTGCCGCCGCGGTCGACGATCCCGTGCCCGTCACCAACAGCTCCGGCACCGTGACCACCAGGGTCGGGCCGGTGGCCGTCGGCCGGCCGACCGCCGACGGGCTGCCCACCGGGCTGCCCGTCGGACTGCTGGCCGGACCGGCCAGGGTTCCGGCGGCACACGACGCGAGCAGCAGCGCGACGGGACCGGCCAGCCCGATCGAGGCGATCCGGCGGACCCGCCGCAGTCGGGAACGTCGGGGTTCCGCGGTCACCCTGCGGCGTCCCGCCCGACCGACGCCGAGGCCACCCGCATGAACTCGTCGAATCCGTCCGGGTCGGCCAGCGCGTCCCGGGAGACCGCGCTGCGCACCGGCATCCCACCGAGGATCCGCTTCACCGGCACCTCGCACTTCTTTCCGTTGAGCGTGCGCGGCACGGCGGGCACCCTGACCACCACCCCGGGGACGTGACGAGGCGAGAGTTCCGTTCGAATGAGCCTTTTCACCGTCGCGGTGACGGCAGCCTCGTCCGCGTCCTGGCGCAGGACGACGAACAGCAGCAGGTCGCCCTCGCCGGTCGCCGTCGAGGTATCGACGACCAGCGAGTCGGCGACTTCGGGCAGTGATTCCACCACCCGGTAGAACTCGGCCGTGCCCATCCGCACCCCGCCCCGGTTGAGCGTGGCGTCCGACCGGCCCTCGATCACGCAGGAACCCCGCGACGTGATCCGGATCCAATCACCGTGCCGCCAGACGCCCGGATAATCCGCGAAGTAGGAGTCCCGCAAACGGGTTCCGTCCTCGTCACCCCAGAAGAAGACCGGCATCGACGGCATCGGTGCGGTGATCACCAGCTCACCCACCTCACCGATCAGTGGCTCCCCGGCCGGCGAGTAGGACTCCACTTTGGCACCCAGTGCGCGGCAGGAGATCTCACCCATCCAGACCGGCACGGTCGGCGCGCCACCGACCACCCCGGTGCACACGTCGGTGCCGCCGGAGAACGACACGATCTGGACATCTGCCCCGACCTCGTCCCGAAGCCAGCGGAAACCGCCGGTGGACAACGGCGAGCCGGTCGAACCGATGGCGGTGACACAGGTCAGGTCGAGTTCCGTGGCCGGGCGCAGGCCCGCCTTCTGGCAGGCCGCGACGAACGGCGCCGACGTGCCGAACAGGGTGACTCGGTGCCTCTCGGCGAGCCGCCACAGCACCATCAGATCCGGATGTCCCGGACTTCCGTCGTAGAGGACGACGGTGGCGTTCACCAGGAGTCCACCGACGAGGAAGTTCCACATCATCCAACCGGTGGTGGTGAACCACAGGAACCGATCACCGCGACCGAGATCCCAGTTCAGTCGCAGGGACTTCAGGTGCTCCAGCACGATGCCGCCCACCGAATGCACGATCGGCTTGGGCAGGCCGGTGGTGCCGGAGGAGTAGAGCACCCACAGCGGCGCGGAGAACGGCACCGGGGTGAACACCGGCTCGGCGGCGACGGCGGTGAACTCGTCCCAGGTGATCATGCCGTCCGGCGGCGGCGTGCCCAGGGCCGCGATGTGCACCGCACCGGCCAGGGTGGGAAGCGACTCGCGCAGCTGCGCGACGGTCTCCGCGACCGGAAACTCCTTGCCGCCGTAGCGGTATCCGTCGACGGCAATCAACACCGTCGGCGAGATCTGGGTGAACCGGTCGACCACCGACGGTGCACCGAAGTCCGGCGAGCAGGACGACCAGACCGCCCCGAGCGCAGCGGTGGCCAGGAAGCCCACGAGCGCGTGCACGGTGTTCGGCACCAACGCGACCACCCGGTCACCTGGTCCCACGCCGAGCCGGCGAAGACCTTCCTGCGCGGCCCCGACCCGCCTGCGCAGCTCGGCGAGGGTGAGCTGGTCCTCCGTCCCGTCCTCGGCGACCGCGATGACCGCCGGCTCGCCCTCGACTGTCCCGGCCGGACCGGCAAGGGCGTGCTCGGCATAGTTGAGGGTGCCGCCGGTGAACCACTGGGCGCCCGGCATCAGGGCCTGCGGGAGCACCTGCACCGGCCGGTCGTGCCAGCGGACGTCGAAGTAGTCGGCGACGGCCGCCCAGAAGTCGGCCGGCTCGGACGTGGAGTACTCCCACAGCCCGGTGTAGTCGGGGAAGGCACATCCGGTGCGCTCGGTCACGAACCGCGCGAAATCGGTGATCGCGGCGCCGGCAACCCGTTCGGGCGAGGGCGTCCACAACACCTCGGGAACCACGTCGTTTCCAACCATGCCCTTTTCCTACACGCTCCCGCGACCCGATCCCCACATGTCGATGCGACAAGCCGTCCCGCGCGTCGGTGTCGTCGCGACCGTCCGACGGGGTCCAGCGGTCGTCCCCGCCCGGCCGACTATGGTCGTTGGCGCCGGATCATCCCGCGCGATGCCGGGCCGGGGCTGGGAGGTCGTTCATGACGGTGCGGATCCGCTCGGCACTGGACACCCTGCCGGCCTACGCGCCGGGGCGCTCGGTGCCCGGCGCGATCAAGCTGGCGTCCAACGAACTGTCGTTCCCCACCCTGCCGGTGGTCGCGCAGGCGATCGCCGATGCCGTGGTGCACGAGTCGACCGGCATCAACCGGTACCCGGACAACGGCGCCGCGGCCCTGGTCTCCGCCCTGGCCCGGCACACCGGGGCCGCCGAGTCGCACATCGTCGCCGGCTGCGGGTCGGTGGCGCTGTGCCAGCAGTTGGTGCAAGCCACCGCCGAGACCGGTGACGAAGTGGTGTTCGGCTGGCGTTCGTTCGAGGCCTACCCGATCGTCACCCAGATCACCGGGGCGACGGCAGTCCGGGTACCGCTGACGCCTGGCCACGAGCTGGATCTGGACGCGATCGCGGCGGCCGTCACCCCGGCCACCCGGCTGGTTTTCGTCTGCACCCCGAACAACCCCACCGGCACCACCGTCCGGCGCGCCGATTGGGAAGCCTTCCTCGATCGGGTTCCCGAGCACGTCCTGGTGACGATCGACGAGGCGTACACCGAGTTCGACGACGCACCCGATTCCCCTGACGGTCTGGCCTACGCAACCACCCGCCCGAACGTGGTCGCGTTGCGCACCCTGTCCAAGGCGTACGGGCTCGCCGGGCTGCGGGTCGGGTACGCGGTCGCCGATCCCGCCGTGGTGACCGCGATGCGCAAGGTGGCCATTCCGTTCGCCCTGAACTCACTGGCCCAGGCGGCCGCACTGGCCGCGCTTGCAGCTCAACCCGACCTTGCGCCGCGCTGGCAGCAGGTGGTCGCCGAACGCTCCCGGGTGTACTCGGCGCTACTGGACATGGGCTATCAGGTGCCGACGTCGCGGGCCAACTTCGTGTGGCTGCCACTGCGCGAACGCGCGGCCGACTTCGCGGCCCACACCGAGCGGCACAAGGTGATCGTGCGAGCGTTCCCCGACGCCACCGGAGGGGTGCGGGTCACCGTCGGGTCGCCCGCCGACAACGACGCGTTCCTGGCGGCGGCGCGGTCGTTCCCGCGCTGACGCTCGCCGGGCAAGATCAGGCTGCCAGAAGACTCCACAGCGCGACGAGCCCGAACACCACGATGCAGGCCCGCAACGCCACGGGGGACAGCCGACGGCCGTAGTGCGCGCCGACGAATCCGCCGATCAGCGAGCCGACCGCGATCAGCGCAGCGGCACCCCACGCGATGCGGTCGAAGCCGACCACGGCATACGCCGTCGCGGCAACGGCATTCACCACCAGCGTCAGCAGATTCTTCGCCGCGTTCATCCGCTGCATGGACTCGGGCAGGAGCACACCCATCATGCCGATGAGCAGGATTCCTTGGGCAGCGGCGAAATAGCCTCCGTAGATGCCGATCAGGAACGTCGCGACGATCAGCGCCGCGAACCGCCCACGGCCGAGCGTGTCTTGGTCGCGACCGGCCGCCGCGGCCCGCCGCCGGATCTCCACCTGCAGCCGCGGTTGGACGACCACCAGGACCAGGGCGACGACCAGCAGGACCGGCACCACCTTCTTGAACGTCGACTCCGGCAGGTTCAGCAGCAGCCAGGCACCGACCAGCGCACCCAGAAACGACGCCGGGATCTGCCAGCGCAGCCGCGAGCCCTGCCCCGCGAGCTCGCGCCGGTAGCCGAAGGTGCCGGATGCGCTGCCCGGAACGAGACCGATGGCATTGGACATGGTGGCCACCACGGGCGGAAAGCCGAATGCGACCAGAGTCGGGAAGGTGATCAGCGTGCCGGACCCGACGACCGCGTTGATCGTTCCGGCACCGACCCCGGCGAGGAAGATGGCGACGATCTCGAACGGGGTCACCCCGGCACCCTAAGGTGCCACCGAACCAGCGCGGAGCATCCGCAGGCCCGAGGCCTGCCGACCTCCGCACCCGTCTCATCCGACGGCCGGAGCCGGCCGCCGAACCGTCCCGGGAGGCAGCGCCCGTGGCGTCGCCGGATCAGCCCGGACGCACCACAACAGCGGTGCCGTAGGCGATGACCTCTGCCAGGTTCTCGGCGACGTCCGACGAATCGAACCGGACGCCGAGCACGGCATTGCCGCCGAGCTGGTGGGCATGGGCGGCCATCCGCTCCATCGCCGTCTGCCGGGCCGAATCGACCACCTCGGTGTACTGCGGGACCTCGCCCGCCTTCAACGAGCGAAAGCCGCCGGTGAAACCCTTGGCGAAGCCGACGCTGCGCACCACGAGGCCCCAACAGATGCCGAGATTGCGCTCGACCGTGAAGCCCGGAAGATCGAAAGTGGTCGAGCACGGCAGCTCGACCGGGGCACTGCCTTCCATCGCGTTCCCCCTCCTGAAGCACCCGGCGAGTGGTTGCCGCAGGTCGCGGTGCTCGTCCGGTCACGTCATCATCGACCACGGGACGGTCGACGGCAACGAGCGAACCGGCGGAGGTCTGCGTACGGTCATCCTGTGCCGGGCAGCCGCGCCAACCCGCCCTCGCTGGACGACCTCGTCACCGACCTGATGGTCCGGGTGAAAGGTCCGCTGACGCTGCTGCCCGGGCCATGGCCGGTACCGACGGGCCAGCCGGGGATCGGCGACGAGGCCCTGCGGGAACTGCTCGCCGACGACTGGTCGGGTACCCGGATGAGCCAGGCGAAGCTGCGCAAGCTCATCGACACCAGCCTGGTCAGCCGGCACCGGGAGCTCGCCGCGGACCATCCGACCGGTCGCGATCTGGGGATCGTCATCGACGGCCAGACGGTCGGCCGGGTCCTGATGGACCTGGACGACCTGCCCGACGGTGCCCAGCCGGCCGCCGTCGTGCTCGTCGACATCGCGATCCGGCCGGACAGGCAGCGCAGCGGCATCGGCAGCCGGCTCGTCCACGGCCTGCTGGCGACGGCCGGGGAGCACGGTCGGCGGGTCCGGGCGACCGGCGTCTACGGGTCGGCGTCGTTGCGGTGGCTGCTGCGCCTCGGCATGGTCGACGTCGGCGGGGACGCCCTGTACCGCAAACTGGTCTGGCCCGCACCGTGACGCCCTGACACCGTGACGCCGGTGACGCTCTGACGCCGAAACGTGCGCGGAGGCGGAGGGATTCGAACCCCCGAGGCTTTTGACACCTGGCCGCTTTCAAGGCGGCTTCCTTCGGCCACTCGGACACGCCTCCGCGCGGGAGTCTACTGCGGTCCCCGGCCGCACCCGGCGCGGCCACGGCCGGCCCGCAGCCGCGCCGGGTGCTCGCCGATCGTCGGCGCGCGGATCATGATCTGATGTTGGTCCGCCATCGGCGCATCCGGCACAAGGCTCGTTGCGCCGGCACGGCCGTGGACCAACCCGTCCGGCCACCGGTGACGAACACCGTCGTGAGCGGGCCCATCTCACCGGGAGAGCGGGGGACGGGCCGGCCGGACAGGAGAGGACCCCAGGGATGACCGCAACCGCCGACCGCCGACCGACCGTGGCCGTGGTCGGCTCCGGCGTGGCCGGGTTGACCGCCGCCCATCTGCTGCAACGCCGGTACGACGTGCATCTGTTCGAGGCCGACGACCGCCTCGGCGGCCACGCGCACACCCATGACGTCGCCGTCACGGGCGGGCGCGTCGTCGGCCTGGACTCCGCCTTCCTGGTGCACAACGACCGCACCTATCCGACGTTGCTCCGGCTGTTCGGTGAGCTCGGTGTGCGCACCCAGGATTCGGACATGTCGATGAGCGTGCGCTGCGACGGGTGCGGGCTGGAGTACGCGGGCGGCAAGGGCCTGTCCGGCCTGTTCGCCCGCCCGGCGTCGCTCGCCCGGCCACGATATTTGGCCATGCTGGCCCAGGTGGCGCACTTCCACCGGCGGGCAAGGACGGTGCTCGACGGGACGGATCCGCGCGCGGGAACGCTGACCCTCGACGACTTCCTGAGACAGGGCCGGTTCACCGATCACTTCGCGTACCACTTCGTCTTGCCGCTGGTCGCGGCCGTGTGGTCGTGCGGCTTCGACGGTGCCCGGGCCTATCCCGCCCGGTACCTGTTCACCTTCCTGCACAACCACGGTGCCCTGGCGGTGACCGGTTCCCCGCAGTGGCGCACCGTGGTCGGCGGGTCGAGGACGTACGTGGAGCGAGCGGCCAAGAACCTGACCGCGGTGCACACCGCGACACCCGTCCGCGCCGTGGAACGGCACTCGGACGGGGTGCTCATCCGGGACGACGGCGACAACACCCACCGGGTCGATCACGCCGTGCTCGCCTGCCACCCGGACCAGGCGCTGGCGATGCTGGCCCTGCCGACCCGGGTCGAGGAGCGCCTGCTGAGTGCGTTCGAGTACACGCCGAGCAGCGCGATCCTGCACACCGACGCCTCGGTGCTGCCCAGGGCGCCGCGGGCTCGCGCGTCCTGGAACTACCGCATGGTGCACTGCCGTGCGGAGCCGGAACGGGTGCGGATCAGCTACGACATCTCCCGGCTGCAGAGGGTGACCGACGGCGCCCGGTACGTGGTCACCCTCAACGACGACGCCACGATCGATCCGCGGACCGTGCTCGCCCGGATGACCTACGCGCACCCCTGCTACACCCGCGAGTCGGTGGCGGCCCAACGCGAACTGGACCTGCTCAATACCGACCGGCTGGCCTTCGCCGGGGCATGGCAGGGCTGGGGCTTCCACGAGGACGGCTGCGTGTCCGGCGTGCGCGCCGCCGAGTCGCTGGGTTCCGGCTGGTGACGACGGCGGCCGGCCGGCGGACCGCCGGGTCGCACCCCCACACGTCCACCGGTTCGCCGGTGCCGCGGATCTACGACGCGACCACCACCCACCGCCGATCGTCCACGGCGCCGGCCGGGTTGGAGCGCCGTTTCTCCTACCGCACCTGCTACTGGCTGATCGACGCAGACGATCCGCCCGCCCTGCCCGCCCTGTTGCGCAGACTGATCCGATTCGAGGCCCGCGACCACCTGGGCGACCCCGCCGGCACGATGGCCGGGAACGCCCGCGCGCTACTGGCCGAGCAGGGCCTGTCCGCCGACCGGATCATGCTGCTCACCTGCCCCAGGACGTTCGGCCACGTGTTCAACCCGCTCTCGGTCTTCTACTGCCTGCGCCGCGAACCGCCGGGAGTGCGGCTGGTGGCGGTGATCGCCGAGGTGCACAACACCTACGGCGGCCGGCACGCATACCTGCTGCGGCCCGACCAGTCCAGCACCGATTCGGTCGAGAAGGCTTTCTACGTCTCACCTTTCCTGCCGCTGGTTGGCATGTACACGATCCGAACCCCGATGCCGCTTGAGCGCCTGGCGGTGACTGTCTCGCTGCGGCAGGGTGGGGCGACGTCGTTCGTGGCGACCCTGCGCGGGTCCGGCCGGCCGTTGTCGGGCCGGTCCGCGACGCGCGCCCTGATCCGGTGGCCGATGCTGACGCTGCGCACCGCCGCGTTGATCCGGTGGCAGGGCATCCGGCTGTGGCTGCGCCGGGTGCCGGTACAGCAGCGACCCGCGGACGCCGCGACGGACGAGCGGGGCCGCTGACCCGGGCGCCGCGCCTACCGACCGGACACGAGCAACTGTGCCTGCAGCGTCCCGGCAACGGATCGTGGGTCGGACAAGCCCTTCGGCTCAGCCGCTCCGGTGCCGACCGCCGCGCCGCTGCGACTCCGGGGCGGCGGCCACTGCGGGTGCCCCGTCCTCGTCAGGCGTCGCCGCCGGCCGCCGGCCGCGCCGTAGGGCTAGCACCGCGGGGACCGTCGTCATCCGCACCACGAACACATCGATCAACACCCCGACCACCACCACCAAACCGATCTCGGCCGCATCCGGCAGCAACAGCAGACCGGCGAACATCGCGACGGTGATCAGCCCCGCACCGGAAACCGCGCGGGACCGGCGTTCGTGCCCACCCACATCGGTCGTCACCGCCTGCCCGAGGATGACGGCCAGCAGCGAGACGATCCCCACGAGCGGCTCGACCCCCGGATACCCCGCGACGTCGAGCCAGGCGGCCGGCCAGCCGACCACAGCGGCGATCCCCCGGGCAAGCACCACCGCGACGGTCGCCGACAGGGCCGCGCCGACCATGATCAGCGCCGTCCGCAGCATCGACCGCAGGGCGGCCGCGACGACGACCGCCACCAACACTGCGACCACGATCAGATACCGGTGGAATCCGGCGGCCAGCGCGTCGGCGGCGGCGATCGCGATCGCTGTCGGCCCGGTCACCTGCACGGTCCCGCCGATCCGACTGCCGAGCACATCGGCCTGATCGGACAGCCGATGCACCAGGTCACGCGTTCGGGGATCGTCCGGTCCGGTGGCCGGCAGGATCGTGACCACGCCGAGGGTGCCGTCGTCGGCGACCCGACCCGGCGCCGCCAGCGCAACTCCGTCGACCGCCTGAACCTCGCGAGTCAGGCCGGTCAACACCGTGGACAGCGTCCCGGGCTGCTCGAACTCCACGGTGAGCAGCACCGGTCCGGCCGCGCCCGGACCGAACGAGCTCGCCAGCAACTGCTCCCCACGTGTCGTTCCGCCCGACGCCGCCGCGCCCGCGCCGATCAGGACGGGCGGGACGGTCAACGCGAGCAGCACCACGGAGCTGCCGAGGAGCGCGGCACCTGGCCGCCCGCCGACCCAGCTCGCCCAGGCTCCCCCACCGGCGGTCGTTCCCGCGGCCGGATCCCCGCCGAGCATCGCCGGCAGCAGGGTGAGCACGGCGAGCACGGCGACCACGCTCGCGACAACCGCCGACAACCCCCACACCAGCAGCGCCGCCATCCCGGACGCGGCCAGCGCTGCGGTCGGGACCATCGCGGTGAGGCAGCCCCAGCCCACCAGCCGGGCGCCGTCAGTCTGCTCCTTACCGAGCCCACCGGTGACGCCGAGCCCACCGTTGACGCCGAGCCCACCGTTGACGCCGAGCCCGGCGGCCGCGCCGACCGCGGCACCCACCAGGCAAGCCACGAGCACGCCGGCACCGGTGAGACCGGCGATGCCGAAGGCGACGGCACCCAGCACCACCAGCGACCCACCAACCCCGGCACCGATCAGTGCGCTGCCCACCACGGCCAGGGCACGCCGGGCGGAGCCGAGCGTGCGCCACGCCGCGGCGATCGCGAGCAACAGCGCCACGGCCATGCTGACGAACGACCAGGGGCCGGGTGCCGGCGGTGCCGGCCCGACCGCCCCACCGAGCTCGACCTGCAAACCCGCCATATCCGCTTGATCGACGAGACCCTCTACCGCGGAACGGGTCTGGGTATTCGCATGGGCACCGCCGGGGTAATCCGGGGTCACCGCCAGCGGGACGACGGCCAGCCGGCGGTCCGCGGACACCGTGCCGCCGATGACTGGGTCGACGGCGGCGGTGACGCCCGGCACCCGCCGCACCTGCTCGACCAGGCCGGTGATCAACGACGGATAGGGCGGGTCGTCGATGCTCGCGTCCCCGGGCGCGACCAGCACGATCCACCCGGTCGGGTCTCCGGCGCCCGGAATCTTCTGGTCCAGCCGATCGAGCGCCGACCGCGCACCGGTCGCTGCGTCGGTCGGCGGGGGCCACGGCCGGGCCACGGCCGACCAGGTCGCCGCACCGCCCAACCCGACCAGCAGCACCGCCCACACCATCAACACCACCGCCCGGCGCCGCGCGCAGGCGCCGATCATGCGCGTGAACACGCGGGTCTCACCCGACCCGGCGGGCAGTCGTCGATCCAGCCGGCAGCATCAGCACCGCTCGAGGGTAGGACGACCCGGTGCGGTACCCGCGCGGACATACAGTGAGCAGCACACGAACACCGGAGGTGATCTGCGGTGAAGTTCAATCCCAACGCCCGTCTGGACACGTCGCAGGTTCAGGACCGGCGCGGCGGAGGTCCGCGGGGTGGCGGCGGGTTCCCCGGCGGCAGGAGTGGTCTGGCAGTCGGCGGCGGCGGGCTGGGCCTGCTGGTGGTGTTGGCGTTCGTGCTGTTCAGCGTGATCGGAGGGGGTGACGGCGGCACGTCCGGGAGTGCCGGCATGCTGGCGGGCGCGTCCGGCAACACCTCCGTGGACAACGGACAACTCGAGGCGCAGTGCCGCACCGGCCAGGACGCCGCCTCGAACGAGGACTGCGCGGCCGTCGCAATCATCAACTCGGTGCAGGACTACTGGGGTGACGCGTTCGCCTCGTTCGGTGGCACCTACCGGGAGGCCGACACGGTGTTCTTCACCGGCACCACCCGCACCGGCTGCGGACAGGGCACGTCGGGCATGGGCCCGTTCTACTGCCCGACCGACCGGCTCGTGTACATCGACCTGGCGTTCTGGGACGAGCTGCGCACCACCTTCGGCGCGAACGATGCACCGTTCACCCAGGCGTACGTGCTCGCCCACGAATACGGCCACCACGTGCAGAACCTGCTCGGCACGAGCGACCGGGTGGGTGCGGCCACCGGCGCGACGTCCGGTTCGGTGCGGCTGGAACTGCAGGCCGACTGCTACGCCGGGGTGTGGGCCCAGCACGCGACCACCGTGCCCGGCGCCGACGGCCAGGTCCTGATCACCGAGGTCACCGAGACCGACCTGGCCAATGCGGTGCAGACAGCAGGGGCGATCGGCGACGACTACATCCAGACGAACCTGGGCGGCGGGCGCGTCGACCCATCCCAGTTCAGCCACGGCACGTCGGCGCAGCGGCAAAAGTGGCTGCTCACCGGTTACCGCAGCGGAGACCCGAACTCCTGCAACACCTTCGACACCAACGCCCTGGGCTGACCCCCGCCCTCCCCCTCCCGCCCCTCCTGCGCTTCCATCGTGTGTTCAGGCGGGCAGGGGGTTCTCCGGCTCACCCTCCGCGGCCGGCCGTTGGCCGGACAACGTGATCGCGACGCACACCAGCGCCATTCCGGCGAGTTCGGCCGCGGTCGGGATCTGGGCCAGCAGCACCGCGCCGATGAGCGCCGCCGTCACCGGCAGCATTGCGAGCAGGATCGCGAACCTGGCCGCGGTGATCCGGCGCAGCACCACCTGCTCGAGCACGTACGGGACGACCGAACTGAGCACCGCAACCCCTGCGACGGCCAGCGCCCGGCGCGCGTCGGTCACCACGGGCAGGAACGCGCCAAAGGCCAGCGGCACCCAGACCAGCGCACCCGCCGTCATGCCCACGGCCAGCGAGCTGATGCCGTCCCGGCGGACCGCGACCCGCCGGCCGAGCAGGATGTACCCGGCCCACGACACCGCGGAACCGAGGATCGCGACCAGCCCGACCGCGGTGTCCCGGGTGAATGAGGCCTCCAGTTGCACGCCGGCCAGCAGGACGACGCCGACGGCCGCCAGTGCGATCCCGAGCCGGTCCCGCCAGCCTCGGCCGGTGATACCGGCCACCGCGACCGGGCCGAGGAACTCGATCGCCACCGCGGTGCCCAGCGGCAGGTATTCGATCGCGACGTAGAACGAGACATTCATGGTGGCCAGCACCACACCGAAGGCTGCCGCGCCGAGCAGGTCCGACCTGGTCCACTCCTGCCGCCAGGGCCGCCGCCAGGCCAGCAACACCAACGCCGACACCGCGATCCGCCACCACGCCACCGAGGCCGCCGGCAGCGACGCGAACAAGCCGACCGCAAGCGCAGCGCCGACGTACTGGGTCAACCCGGAACCGAGGAACAATGCCGGTGCCGGGACGCGGGCGGCCCATCCTCCCTTCCGCACGGATGCAGTCCCCATGCCAGCGAGTCTGTCAGCCCGCTGCCGTCCCGCCGGCCGCCCAGGACGCGGCCGGCGGGATGCCGCAGTGCTACCTTCCGGCCGCACCACCCGCCGGGCGAGGAGGTCGGATCGGATGAACGCCGCGATCCTGGTTGCCATCCCACTCGGCCTCGCGTTGCTGCTGGCCGCACTTCCGGTCGTACTGGTGCCGACCGCGCTGGCGGCCAAGCGGCCGGCCGACGTGGCCCGGGCCTTCCTGGGCGGCTGGCTGCTGGCGCTGCTCATCGTCGGCACCCTGATCATCGCCCTCGTCGACGTGCTCGTGCTGCCGACCGGGAACGGAGCCTGGTTCGGCTACGCGAAGATTCTGCTCGGCCTACTGTTGGTGGTGCTGGGCGCCCGCCAGTGGGCCGGCCGACCCCGCGGCGAGGTCGATCCACCGGTGCCGGGGTGGATGGCCGGCATCGAGTCGATGACCGCCGGCCGGGCGTTCGGCATGGCGCTGCTGCTCGGGGCCGCCAATCCGAAGAATCTCGTGCTCACCGTCAGCGGCGCGACCGCGATTGCCGAGGCCAGCGGCGTCCCGCTGCACCAGGCGGTCGCGCTGCTGGTGTTCGTACTGATCGGGAGCCTCGGCGTGGCCGCACCCGTGGTGTTGACGATCGCGCTCGGCGATCGCGCCGACCGCGTCCTGGCCGCGGCCGACGGGTGGATGACCCGGCAGAGCACGGCGATCGTGGCGGCGGTGCTGCTCGTCCTCGGGGTCGTCCTGGCCATCAACGGGTTGGCGACACTGTGAATCCGGGGCGACAGCAGAATCCGGGGCGACAGCAGCAGCCCGCGCGCCGTCAGATGCCGAAGAAGGCGTGGCAGGCTGGCAACCCACGTACCTGCACCATCCAATCGGACCGGACGAACGTGGCCGGCTCCACCGTGCACCGCTGCTCGACGGCTCGCTCGCCGGGCCGCCGTTGCACCACGACCGTGCCGTCCGGGCGGTAGCCGAGCCTGCGGGAGACCGCCAGCGACTGGGGATTGTCGGTGAACGCGGCGCTGTCCGCCCGCTGGGCCTTCAGGTGGTCGAACGCGAACTGAACCACCGCCGAACGCATCTCGGTGCCGATCCGCCGGCCCTGGAACGCCTGGCCCAGCCACGAGCCGGTGCCGACGGTGCGGGTCACCGCGAAGTTCCGGCCGGTCAGTTCCTGCATGCCCACCAGCTCGCCCTTGCACCGCACCATGAACGGCACCGCCCAGTTCTCGGGCGTCCACGACCCCCGCGCGGTCCAGTAGTAGCGCAGCGTGTTCGGGACCAGTTCCTCCGGGGATGCGTCGGTCCATGGCTTCAGGAACGGCATGCGGCTCCTGTCGTGGATGCCGCCCAGGATCAGCTCGAGTGTTTCCGGCAGATCCGAATCCTGCAGCGGAGTCAACACCAGCCGTGGGGTGGCCAACCGCAGCCCGAGGATCGGCCAGTAGTCGGACAGCGGCCTGGGCGTCGGGCTCACGTCACGCAGCGTGCCGTGCGTTCGCGTTCGGCACAACCGGGACCGCCTACCGCTTCATCCCAACTGGGTGGTCCGCAACCGGCCGATCCGGGTGAGGATGACGGTCGCTTCGGCACCCTCCGGGCGGTCGTCCACGGGGATCGAATGGCCGGGGCAGCGCAGGAGAAAGGTCAAGCAATGACATCCGCAATCGACGAACTCGGTCCCGTCGACTACCTGGTCATCGAATTCCCCGGAAGTCAATTCAAGGGCGAGATCCTCCCCGAACTGGTCGATCTCGTACAGCGCGGAATTGTGAGGGTGCTGGATCTGGTCATCATCCGCAAGGCCGGCGACGGCAGCTACGAGGCGTTCGAGTTCGGTGACCCGGACGCCGGGCCGCTCGGCGAGGTGCGCGAGCTGGAGCGCCAGCTGGCCGACCTGCTCAGCGAGGAGGACGTCGTCAACGTCGCCGATGCCCTGGAGCCGGGATCGACCGCCGCGCTGCTGGTCTACGAGAACGTCTGGGCCGCGCCGTTCGCCTCCGCGGTCCGAAGGGCCGGTGGCCTGCTGGTCGCCGACGGCCGGATTCCGATCCAGTCGTTGATCGCGGCACTCGCGGACGATGCCGACGAGGAAGCCGACGAGGAAGCCGACGAGGAAGCCGATGCCACGTCCGACGAAGAGCAGGGAGCCTGACATGCTCGGAGCACGCCGCGTCGGCCGCCGGCCGATCCTGGGACCGGTCGGACGCACCGCCGCCGCCGTCGGCACCACCGCGGTGGTGGCCCACGGAGTCGCGCGCCGGGTCGATCGCCGCGACGACCGACGAGACGACCGCCGGGATCGCCGGGAGGACCGGCGCGACCGCCGCTGGTAGGCCCAGGCAGGTCTGCCCCGAGGTCCGCCGTCGTAGGCGACCGCTACCCTCGGGCGCATGAAGGCGATCGTCGTCGAACGGGCGGGATCACCGGCCGAGATGGCGTGGCGCGACGTCACCGACCCGGTGCCGGCCACCGGTGAGGTGCTCGTCGACGTCGCCGCCACCGCAGTCAACCGCGCCGACCTCCTGCAGGCGGCGGGACGCTACCCGCCGCCCCCAGGTGCATCGGAGATCCTGGGCCTTGAATGCTCGGGAACGATCGCCGGGGTGGGACCCGGGGTGTCCGGCTGGCGGGTCGGCGACCGGGTGTGCGCGCTGCTGTCCGGGGGCGGGTATGCCCAGCGAGCGGCGGTGCCGGCCGGGCAGGTGCTGCCCGTCCCCGACGGGATGGACCTGGTCGACGCCGCCGGGCTGCCCGAAGTTGCCTGCACGGTGTGGTCGAACCTGGTGATGACCGCGGGGTTGGACGCCGGGCAGTCGGTGCTCATCCACGGCGGCGGGTCCGGCATCGGGACCATGGCGATCCAGGTCGCCCTGGCCCGCGGCGCTCGGGTCGCGGTGACCGCCTCCCGGCCGGCCGTTCTGCAGAGGTGCAAGGACCTCGGCGCCGACATCACGATCAATCACGTCGAGCAGGACTTCGTCGACGCGGTCCGGGACGCCACCGGCGGCCGGGGCGCGGACGTCATCCTGGACGTGGTGGGCGCGAAATACCTGATGCGCAACGTCTCCGCGCTTGCCGACGACGGGCGCCTGGTGATCATCGGGCTGCAGGGCGGCACCACCGCCGAGCTGGACATCAACGCGCTGATGCGCAAGCGGGCCGGCGTCATCGGCACCACATTGCGGTCGCGCCCGGCCACCGGATCCGGGTCCAAGGCGCAGATCGTCCGCCGTGTCCGCACCGAGCTGTGGCCGCTGCTCGCCACGGGTGCGGTCCGGCCGGTGATCGACTCCGTGCTGGACATCCGGGACGCCACAGCGGCCCACCGACGGATGGCCGCCGGCGGGCACTTCGGGAAGATCGTGCTGCGGGTACCCGGGGCGGGGGCCGCAGTGAGCGCAACAGCCGAGGAGAACAGGGATGAGTGAACCGCAGGGCCAGCGCGTCGTGGTGATCGGACCCGACGGCCAGCCGGTCGGGTATGCCGATGTGCCCGGCGCTGATGGCATGCTCCCGCGCGCGCAGGGCGGCGACGCCGGCGACGAGGACGGCGCCGTCGACCCCGCCGACGCGATCGGTGAACCGGCAAAGGTGATGCGGATCGGCACCATGATCAAGCAGCTGCTGGAGGAGGTGCGCGCCGCCCCGCTGGACGAGGCCAGCCGCGCGCGGCTCATGCAGGTGCACCAAAAATCGATCAAGGAGCTCGAGACCGGGCTGACGCCGGATCTGCGGGACGAGCTCGAACGGCTCTCGCTTCCCTTCTCCGAGGACGGCGTGCCTTCCGAGGGAGAGCTGCGCATCGCCCAGGCGCAGCTCGTGGGCTGGCTCGAGGGCGTGTTCCACGGACTGCAAGCGGCGTTGGTGGCGCAGCAGATGGCCGCCCGGGCACAGCTGGAGCAGATGCGTCGCGGACTGCCTCCCGGCCACTCCGGTTCGGACAGTCACGGATCCTCGCCCGGATCCGGATCCGGTCAGTATCTGTGAGCCGGGGGCGGGTGCGGCCTGCAGTTGACCACGGCGGGCAGCCCGGCTTGGCGGGCCTGTCCTCGGCGTGTCGCACCCGCAGCACCGCGATCGACCGGGACCGATGCGGCACCGTGATCGCGTGGCGACACCGACCGAGCAGGCTCGGACACCGCGGATCCGGGAGATCGTCAGGTCCGGCCTGGTTCGACTGCACGAGCTGGCCCTCATCGTGGTCGGCCTCGGATTCGTGTTCCTGTCGGACGAGGACGAGCTGGTCTATCTGGGCATCTGGGACCTGCTGGCGCTGATCTACGTCGGCGTCGGGGTGGTGGTGCTGCGCCGGTCCCGACGCAACCCCAAGCCGATCACGGCCGGCAACGTGCTGGAACGGTTCCGGTTCAATTTCCTGTTCGCGATCGTGGCCAGCTTGATCGGGTTCGTCGTCGCGTTGGACATCGCGCTGTCCGACAACCCGGAGGACTACCAGATCCTGCTGAACATCCTGGGCGTGGTCGCGATGATCATGTCCTGGATGCTGTTGCAGGCAGGGTACGCGCGCAGGTACGCGGACATGTACCGCCGGGGCGGCGGCCTGACCTTCCCATCCACGGCCGATCCCTCGGCCGTGGACTTCATGTACTTCGCCGTCACCATCGGCACGGCTTTCTCGGTGTCCGACACGTTGGTGACCACCGCCAGGATGCGCTGGCACGTTCTCGTCCATTCCACGATCAGCTTCTTCTACAACGCGGCCGTGGTGGCCTTCGCGCTGAGCATGTTCGCCGGCCGGTGACCGACGACCGTTCCACGGTCAGAGTGGGCGTTCGCGATCGGGACTCCCGGCACCGGCACCTTCGGGGCGCCCGTCCTCCGACACCCGGCCGGACATCAGCGGTGTGGCCTCGTCCCAGGTGGTCCCCGCGGCGGCGTCGGCCCGTCGGCGGGCGATCCCGGCCAGCGTCTCCAGCACCACGCGGTTGCCGAGCATCGCGGTGATGTCGGCATGGTCGTACGGCGGGGCAACCTCGACGATCTCGAGTCCGACCAGCGGGACCTCGCGGCCGATCCGGCGCACCGCGTCCAGCAGCTCGCGCGCGGTCAGCCCGCCCGGTTCCGGAGTGCCGGTGCCCGGTGCAGTCCCCGGATCGCACACGTCGATGTCCACCGACAGGTAGACCCCGTCGGTGTCGTCGACGGCGATCGCCATCGCCTCGGTCAACACCCCGTCCATCCCTCGCCGCGCGATCTCGGCCATCTCGTAGCAGCGCATGCCGCGCTCGGCCATCCACAGCAGCTCGGGGGGCTCCGGCCAGTAACCCCGCAACCCGATCTGCAGGAACCGTTCTCCCCTGACCGCGCCGGACTCGATCAACCGGCGCATCGGCAGGCCATGCCCGTACAGCGAACCGAACTGGATGTTCCCGGTGTCCGCGTGCGCGTCGAAGTGGATCACCGAGATCCGCCCGTAGCCGAAATGCTCTGCCAGCGCAGTGATGTCGGGTTGAGCGACGGTGTGGTCACCACCGAGCACGACCGGGATCTTGCCGGCACGGACCAACGTGAGCACCGCGTCCTGCAAATTGGCCAGCGACCGCTCGGTCTCCGTCGGCGCCATCTCGACGTCGCCCGCGTCGACAACACCGAGATCCAGCAGCGGATCCACCCGCAGCGAAAGGTGCGGCCGGGAGCCAGTGTGCTCCGAGTAGTCGCAGCTGCGCAGCGCCATCGGGCCCATCCTGGCGCCCGATCGGTACGAGGTCCCGGAGTCGTAGGGTGCGCCGACGATCACCGCCGCCGCGTCCGCGTAGCTCGCCGGATCCGCCAGATCGCAGCGGGGCACTCCGGTGAAGGTGACGTCCGGTCCGTACATCGAGCCGTACCTGGCCATACCGCCGATTGTCCCCCGTTCCACAACGGATCGCGGATCGCTCCGGTCCTTCGGATTCAGTTGTCCATGACAGTAGTAACAACTGATTCACTTGCACAATAGGCGTGCCACGGACATGATGGTCCTCATGCCGCAGCGCGTCGACGTCGAGCCATCGGAGTCGGACGCGGCGGGACGGGTCACCCTCGACGAGGTGTCGAAGAAGATCATCGAACAACTGCAGCAGGACGGCCGACGCTCCTACGCCGCCGTCGCCGAGTCCGTGGGGCTATCGGAAGCCGCTGTCCGCCAACGGGTTCAGCGCATGCTGCGGGCGGGGGTGGTGCAGATCGTCGCCGTGAGCAATCCGCTGCACGTCGGCTTCACCCGCCAGGCGATGATCGGGATCCGGGTGGAGGGACCGATCGATCCGGTGGTCGACGCGGTGTCCGCCATCGAGGAGGCCGCCTACGTCGTAGTCACCGCCGGTTCCTTCGACCTGCTGGTCGAGGTCGTCTGCGAGGACGACGCGCACCTGCTCCGTGTCATCAACCGCCGCATCCGCACCGTCGACGGCGTGCGCAGCACCGAGACCTTCGTCTACCTCGACCTGTCCAAGCAGACCTACACCTGGGGGACCAGATGACCGGCACCGCCGGCATGCACGCCGCCGACCACCTGTGGATGCACTTCACCCGCATGTCCTCGTACGCGGGTAATCCCGTGCCCACGATCGAACGCGGTGCGGGCTGGCACATCTGGGACACCGAGGGGAGGCGCTACCTGGACGCGCTCTCCGGTCTGTTCGTCGTGCAGGCCGGGCACGGGCGGGAAGACCTGGCCCAGGTGGCCGCGGCGCAGGCCCGCAAGCTGGCGTTCTTCCCCGTGTGGTCCTACGCCCATCCGACCGCGGTCCAACTGGCCGACCGGCTCGCCGCGGCGGCCCCCGGAGACTTGAACAAGGTCTTCTTCTCCACCGGCGGCGGCGAATCGGTGGAGACCGCCTGGAAGGTGGCCACGCAGTCCTTCAAGCTCACCGGCCGGCCGACCAAGCACAAGGTGATCAGCCGGGCCATCGCCTACCACGGGACCACGCAGGGCGCACTGTCGATCACCGGTGTACCGGCGTTCAAGGCGCCGTTCGAGCCGCTGGTGCCCGGGTCGATCCGGGTGCCGAACACCAACTTCTACCGGGCCCCGGAGTTCGTCGCCGACGACGTGAAGACGTTCGGTCGATGGGCCGCGGACCAGGTGGAGCAGGCCATCCTGATGGAGGGCCCCGACACGGTGGCCGCGGTGTTCGTCGAGCCGGTGCAGAACGCCGGCGGCTGCTTTCCGCCGCCGCCGGGCTACTTCGACCGGGTGCGGGAGATCTGCGACAACCACGACGTGCTGCTCGTCTCGGACGAGGTGATCTGCGCCTACGGGCGGCTGGGCACCATGTTCGGCGCGCAGAAGTTCGGCTACCAACCGGACATCATCACCAGCGCCAAGGGCCTGACGTCCGGATACTCTCCGCTCGGCGCGGCGATCATCTCGGATCGGGTGTTCGAGCCGTTCGCCTCCGGCGACACCACCTTCGCGCACGGCTACACCTTCGGCGGGCACCCGGTGTCCTGTGCGGTGGCGCTGGCCAACCTGGACGTCTTCGAGTCAGAGGACCTGCTGGGCAACGTGCTTCGCCGGGAGGCGGACT
Organism: uncultured Actinomycetes bacterium; assembly: GCA_964476495.1. Taxonomy (GTDB): domain Bacteria; phylum Actinomycetota; class Actinomycetes; order Mycobacteriales; family Nakamurellaceae; genus Nakamurella. The sequence goes on from CAYZBB010000008.1 coordinate 37,499, forward strand.
TCCGCCGGACCCTGGAGAAGCTGCTCGACCTGCCGATCGTCGGCGACGTCCGCGGCGACGGGTTCTTCTTCGGCATCGAGATGGTCAAGGACAAGGCCACCAAGGAGACCTTCACCGCCGAGGAGAGCGAGCGCATCCTGCGTGGCTTCGTCTCCCCCGCCCTGTTCGAGCGGGGCCTGTACTGCCGGGCGGACGACCGCGGCGACACCGTGGTGCAGGTGGCGCCGCCGCTGACCAGCGATCAGTCGGTGTTCGACGAGATCGAGTCGGTGTTGCGGTCCGTGTTCGTCGACGCATGGGCGATGCTCTGAGTCGCGTGGTCGATGATGAGCGTCCGGGCGCTCGACGTCCCGGCCGGCAGGCAGGAGATTCGGATGAGCATTCCCGCGTCGGAAATTCCCGGCATCGACGCGGAGTCGACATGAGCGAACGCAACGTCCTGGGCGGCGAACTCGAGCCGTGCGGTATCGACCCCGTCACCGGCTTCTTCCGGGACGGTCGTTGCGCCACCGGCCCCGAGGACATCGGCCTGCACGTGGTGTGCGCAGTGGTGACCTCCGAGTTCCTTGATCATCAGCGGGCGGCGGGCAACGACCTGCGGACCCCGCGCCCGGAATACATGTTCCCGGGCCTGAACCCCGGCGACCGGTGGTGCGTGGTGGCGGCGCGGTGGCAACAGGCCCTGGAATCCGGGGTGGCGGCGCCGGTCGTGCTCGCGGCGACGCACGAGCTGGCGCTGGACGTCGTCGCGCTCGACGATCTCCGGCGGCACGCGGTGGACGTGCCGCCGGATCTCAGCTCGCTCGAATAGCGCTCAGAACCACCGCTCGAGGATCTGCGCGACGGCGTCCTCGTGATGGTAGGCCCCGACCTCGCTGACGATGGCGTGCACGTCCGGGTGGGCGTTGCCCATGCCCACGCTGAACCCGGCCCAGTGCAGCATCTCCAGATCGTTGGGCATGTCGCCGAACGCGACGACATCCTTGCGGTCGATGTTCCACCGGGCGGCCAGCTCGGCCAGTGCGGTGCCCTTGTTCACCCCCGCGGCGGCCACCTCGATCAACCCGTCGTCGGTGGAGTAGGTGATGTGCACGTCATCGGCCCCGACGCTCCTGGCGGCCAGCGCCAGCGATCGGGAGTCGCCCCGCCCGCGGACCAGCAGCTTGGCCGCCGGCTCGGCCAGCAGGTCGGACCGGTCGGCACGCCGGAAGTAGCCGAACGCCCAGGGGTGGTCGTAGTCGTGCTCGGCGAAACAAGCCTGCAGGGTGCTACCCAGCCGTTCGACGGCCAGCGAGAACGTCTCGGTCCGTGCCTCCAGGCGGGTGACGAATGACTGCATGGTCAGCGGCGTCAGCGGTGCGGACGCGATGATCTCGCCGGCGGCGACGTCGTAAACGACCGCGCCGTTCATGCACACCGCGATGCCGGTGAAGCCGGCGTCGATGACCGGGCCGAGCCACCAGATGGGCCGGCCGGTGGCCACCACCACGCGCGCACCCGCCGCGGCGGCCCGATTGAGCGCGTCCATGTTGCGCCCGCTGATCTTCATTCCGCTCTCGTCGAGCAGGGTGCCGTCGAGGTCGGTGACCACCATCGCCGGGGCGTCCGGTCGTTTCCGGGCGGACGCGGACGGGTCGGTGGAGGTGGCGGTCACCGCGCCATTCTCCCCCGACTCGCGGGACGGCCGACCACCGGCCGATGACCGTGGCGGCACGATAGGTCCGTGGACGGTCCGGTGCGGCGAGAGCAGCTGGCCAGGGTGGATCGGCTGGCCCGCATCATGGAGCGGGACGGCGCCCACTGCGTGTAGTGCGGGCGACCCTTCAGCGCCCTGAACCACCCGACCACCGATCACCTGGTGCCGCGGGTCAAGGGCGGACCTTCGTGGCTGGAGAACGAGCTCGCGGCGTGCTCCCGGTGCAACAACGATCGGGGCCACCTGCCCCCGGTGGACTGGCTCGCCGAATGCGAGCGGCGCGGCTGGCGGCCGGATCCCGCCGTGCTGCGAGCGGCGCTGGATCGGCTGGCCGCGGCCATTCGGGATCGCGGTGGGCAGCGCCGCGCCGCCCGGTACCTGGACGGTCAGTTACGACGGTGGACGTGAGACCGGTCGGACACCCTCGGCCGACGGCTCAGCCTCCGACGAGATGGCGGGACCGTTCCGTCCAGGCGCGCCAGATCGCATCGAGCCCGGAGCGGTCGGTGTCCGTGGTCAGTACCCGGGCGAGGGTGCCGGGGCCGGCCAGGTCGTACCGCACCTCGGCGGCCAGGTCCGGTGAGGCCGGGCCTCGCTCGCCCAGCATCGAAACGGTGTCGATGACGCGGGTGTCGCCGAGGATTCCGGGCAGCCGGCGGGTGTCCGGGTCGGGCAGGTGCAGGTTCTCGACCAGGAGCTCGGCGTCGTCGTGAACCACCCGGGTGCAGGCCCGCAGCGACCCACCGGCCTCGCCGACCCGACCGAAGACCAGCGTCTCCCGCAGGCATGCGGTGGCGCCCGCGGCCAGGTCGACGGTGGTCCGGCGGTGCACGTTCGCGCCGTCGGCGATCACGAACGGCTCGCCGTTCCAGGTGAGGGCCGCTCCCTCGGCGACCCGCGCCCGGACCGTCCAGTTCGAGACCGCTCCTCGCGCGTCGTAGGCGACGGTGCCCGCGGTCTCCACCACGTCCAGCCATCCGCCGGGTCCGACGCGGACATCGAACTCGACGGCGTCCCCGCCCAGCAGCAGGGCGGTGGTGGCGACCAGCGCGACGCGGGCGCCCCTGTCGTCCACGCGCTGCACCCGGGCAACGACAGGCCCAGGAGTGTGGGTGACCTTCGCCCGGCCCGGAGCCGGGTCGACGGCGATGAGGGTCACGGGTGGGTGTGCCCTGCTGTGTGCCCGTGGTGATCATGACTCTGGTGATCATGCCCGGGGTGATCATGCCCGGGGTGATCATGACTGTGCCAGGCGTTGTCCTCGGCGTGGAAGTGCGGCGCCATCGGCCCCGGGTCGACGGCGACATGGTTGCCCGACCGGACGTTCTCCAGCATGGCCCGCACCCAGCCGGTGAGCGCGTCGATCGACGCGCGGTCGAGCCGGGACAGCCCGATCACGGGGCGGCCGTCGCGAGCGGCCTGCCCGTCGCCGATCATCCGCGGCACGTCGACACCGACATACGGGCCGAGGTCGGTCTTGTTGATCACCAGCAGGTCGGCGCGGCCGATGCCCGGCCCGCCCTTGCGGGCGACGTCCCCGCCGCCGGCCACGTCCAGCACGAACAGCTGCGCGTCGACCAGCGCCGGGGAGAAGGTCGCGGTCAGGTTGTCGCCGCCGGATTCGACGAGAACCACGTCCAGCGGGGCGAAGTCGGCCTCCAGGTCCTCGACGGCCAGCAGGTTGGCGGTGACGTCGTCGCGGATCGCGGTGTGCGGGCATGCCCCGGTTTCGACCGCGCGGATGCGCTCGGGATCAAGCACGCCGGCAGACCGCAGGAAACGGGCGTCCTCGTCGGTGTAAATGTCGTTGGTGACGACGCCGAGGCGCAGCTCGTCGGCCAACTCCCGGCAGATCAGCGCGATGATCGAGGACTTGCCGGTGCCGACGGGCCCGGCGACGCCCAACCGGAGCGAGCTCCGCGTGGTGGTGGCTTCGGGCACGTGTCAGCCTAACTCGACGCGCTAGTCGGACCGAACGGCCGAACGGCCGAACGGACCAGCGCGACCGGCGCCGTGCCACCCGGGCTCCACGCCCAGTGCCGTCATGCTTCGGTGACCGCCATCAGGCGCGGAACAATCGCCTGCCGGTGCCGGCGTGCGCCTGAGCCCACTGTTCGATCGTGGGCGCACCGGTGGCGGGGATGCCGTCGGCGTCGGTCAGCACGGATACCGCCTCGACCATCCGCTCGATGTCCGGGACGGAGTCCCGCACCCAGCGGGTGGTCACCAACGGGTCGAGCGGTTCGAGCTTGAGCGCGGCGGCGGCGACCGTCTGCACGTCGTCGTAGCCGACCAGCCTGGCCAGCTGGGCGGCGGTCAGCCCGGCCAGGGCGGCGGCGACGCCGAGCGCCACCGGGCGGGCCGGTCGGTGCATGCCACGAAGCGCGTGCGAGGCGACGGCGTCCGGCCAGAGCCCGCCGATCAGCCGCGCATATCCCCTGCCGAGCTGCTCGGCCGTCTCTCGTAGCGCCGGGCTCACGGTGCGCGCGCGCCAGGCGGTGTCGACCCCCTCCAACGCCGCAGTCAGCGTGCCGACCGGCTCAGAGTCGAGCGCCCGTGCCCGGGCCACCACGGCGGCCCCGGCTTCGACGGTGACCACGGTGCGCAGCCGTGCACGGATGTAGTCGGGCCCCTGCGCGATCGGCATGCCATGGCGCAGCGCCGGTTCCAGCCCGGCCGACTGGGTGTGTCCACCGGTCGGCAGTCGGGCGTCGGCCAGCAGCATGAGCATGATCTCGCCGGTCCCCGTCGCCGTCACCTCATCAACGTCGGCCGCGTCGACCGTGTGCGTCCATTCATTGCGGCAGCACCACGACCCCGTCGTCGTCGCACCAGACGTGATCGCCCGGGCGGAACAGCGCCCCGCCGAACTCCACGTCGGCGTCCCGCTCTCCGGCTCCGGTCTTGCCGCTCTTCCGTGGATTGGTGCCCAATGCCTTGATGCCCACCGGGAGCGAGCGCAGGACTGCGCTGTCCCGGACCGCGCCGTTGATCACCAGACCGGCCCACCCGTTGTCCACGGCCAGTTGCGCGATCAGGTCGCCGGTCAGTGCGGTATGTACGGATCCGCCGCCGTCAACCACCAACACCCGCCCCTCGCCCGGTGTGCCGAGAACCGACTTCAACAGTGCGTTGTCCTGGAAACACCGCACGGTGGCAACGATCCCGTCGAACTCGGAGTGTCCGCCGAACTGCCGGAACTGGGTGTCGCAGGAGCGCAGGCGCTCGCCGTGTTCGTCGTAGAGGTCTGCCGTGCTCATGGGTCGGCATCCTCTCACGCACCGCTCGCCCCGCCCGTGCCCCCGGCCCTCTCCAATCCCCCATCCGACCTCACCCGTCCCCACTCCGACCCCACCCGCTGTTCTTCCGAGGGCGGCACAGGGTCAGGACGTGGGTCAGAACAGCGAGTACAGCTGCGCCAGCGGCAGCCGCCGCGCCGGGGCGGGCACGACGAGCTCGCCGTCGACGGAGATCTCGAACGTGTCCGGCTCGATCACGATGTCCGGCAGCGCGTCGTTGTTGATCATCTGCGCCTTGCCGATGTCGCGGGTCGACCGCACCGCGGACAGCCTGCGGCGCAATCCCAACCGGTCGGCAAGGCCGTCGTCGAGGGCGTACGGCGAGACGAAGGACAGCGACAGCTGCGGGCCGATCGCATCGGTCAGCGCGGGTCGCATGAGCACCGGCTGCGGCGTCGGGATCGAGGCGTTCGGGTCACCGAGCGCCCCCCACACCAGGCCGCCACCCTTGAGCACCACCGCCGGCCGGATGCCGAAGAACTTGGGCTCCCACAACACCAGGTCGGCCAGCTTGCCCGGCTCGACCGAGCCGACCTCGTGGTCGATGCCGTGCGTGATGGCCGGGTTGATCGTGTACTTGGCGATGTACCGGCGGGCCCGGAAATTATCGGCCGGAAGCCCGCCGGCTCCAATGATCGATCCGCCGCGTCGGTTTTTCATCACGTGCGCGACCTGCCAGGTGCGGCAGATCACCTCGCCGATCCGGCCCATCGCCTGCGCGTCGGAGGAGGTCAGCGACACCGCGCCCATGTCGTGCAGGATGTCCTCGGCGGCGATCGTGGTGGCCCGGATCCGGGATTCGGCGAAGGCCAGGTCCTCCGGCACGGCCGGATTGAGGTGATGGCACACCATCAGCATGTCCAGGTGCTCGGCGACTGTGTTCACCGTGTGCGGCAGCGTCGGGTTGGTGGAGCCGGGAATCACGTTCGGCAGCCCGGCCAGCGTCAGGATGTCGGGGGCGTGGCCCCCGCCGGCGCCCTCCACGTGGAAGGCGCTGATCGACCGCCCGCCGATCGCCGCGATGGTGGACGCCACGTAGCCGCCCTCGTTGAGGGAGTCGGAGTGCAGCGCGACCTGCAGCCCCCACTCGTCCGCGGCCCGCAGCGCCGCGTCGATCGCCGCCGGGGTGGAGCCCCAGTCCTCGTGCACCTTGTAGCCGCCGGCGCCGGCCAGTGCCTGCTCCTTCAGCCCCTCCATGGACACCGTGTTGCCCTTGGCCAGGAGCAGCAGATTGATCGGGTACGGGTCGATGGACCGGTGGATGGTCTCCAGGTGCCAGGCGCCCGGGGTCACCGTGGTCGCCTTCGTGCCCTCCGACGGTCCGGTGCCGCCGCCGGCCAGCGTGGTCAGACCGGTGGCCAGTGCCTCGACGATCTGCGACGGGGAGATCAGGTGCACGTGGGTGTCGATGCCGCCCGCGGTGAGGATCTTGCCCTCGCCGGAAATGACGTCCGTGGACGGCCCGATCTGCAGGTCCGGGTGCACACCGTCGGCGATGTCCGGGTTGCCGGCCCGGCCCAGGGCGACGATCCGCCCGTCCCGGATGCCCACGTCGGCGCGGACGATGCCCCAGTGATCGAGCACGATCGCATTGGTGATGACGGTGTCCGGCGCGCCCTGCGCCCTGGTCGTCGAGCCCTGCGCCATCGACTCGCGGATCGACTTGCCGCCGCCGAACACCGCCTCCTCGCCACCCACGGTGTAATCCCGCTCGATCTCGATCCACAGGTCGGTGTCGGCCAGACGCACCTGGTCGCCGACGGTCGGACCGTAGAGGGCGGCGTAGTCGGCGCGGGAAACCTGAACCATCACAGCTCCTGTTCGGGCTCGGGTTTGACCTGGATTCCCGGCACTCGCCGCGCGCCCCGGAACGTGACGGCGGAGACCGACCGCGAGGCACCTGGTTCGAACCGGCGGGAGGTTCCCGACGGGATGTCCAGCCGGAACCCGTGGGCGGCGGCCCGGTCGAAGTCCAGCGCGGAGTTCACCTCGGGAAGATGGATGTGCGAACCGATCTGCACCGGGCGGTCGCCGGTGTTCACGATGACCAGTTCGATCCGCTCGGCGGCCGTCCGGTCCGCGTTCAGTTCGATGAATCCGCCCGCGGTCCTGATCGCCCCAGGGCCACTCGTCGTACCTCCGGCCATGACCGTTCTCCGTGTCCTCTCCGTGTCGACGATTCGCTCGCCGCGTCACCCATTCACCGGCTCGGCTGTGTTTCGAGCCCGCCCACCCCGTCCACCGCCAACCTGCTCACGCGATCGGTTGGTGGATGGTGACGAGCTTGCGGCCGTCCGGGAAGGTGGCCTCGACCTGCACGTCCGGCAGCATCTCGGCGACACCGTCCATCACCTCGTCGCGGGTCAGCACATCCCGCCCGGCCACCATCAGCTCCTCCACGGACCGGCCGTCCCTCGCCCGTTCGATGACCCAGGTGGTCAGCAGGGCAACGGTTTCCGGGTAGTTGAGCTTGACGCCGCGAGCCAGCCGGTCCCGCGCGACCATACCGGCGACGGCAAGCAGCAGCTTCTCTGTGTCGGCGGGGGTCAAGTGCACCAATGCCTCCAAGGAGGGTGGGGCGAGTCGTCTCGGGTACCGCTTCTTCGTGGGGGGACGATCCTGCCGGTACGTTTCCGGCAGAAACGACGCCGGTTAACGGCCGGTTAATCGTGCCGCCCGCTTCGTCGCCCGTCCGGGCGGGCCGCCAGCATCCGTTCTCGAAGGACGTCGTACACGGGCCGGTCGCGCAGCAACGTCGGCACCAGTGTCGCGGCGAAGCAGGCGGCCAGCATGGGCACCGTGACGGTGGCGACGGCGGTCATCTCGACGACCAGCACGATCCCCGTGAACGGAGCCCGCACCGTGGCCGCGAAGAACGCTGTCATGCCCACCAGGGCCAGCGGCACCGGCGACGAGCCGGCCGCCGGCACGATCGGACTGACGGTCGCGTGGAACAGCAGACCCCACAACGCACCGAGCGCGAGCAACGGCGCGAACAGGCCGCCGGGCGTGCCGGCCGCGTAGGACAGCGGACCGGTGAGGAACCGCAACAGGAAGTAGCCCGCAACCGCAGGCACGACGATGCCTTCGCCACCCAGAATCAGTTGGGTCAGGGCGTCCCCACCGCCCACCGCTTGCGGGCTGACGTACAGGATCAGCCCGACGAGCCCGCCGATCGCGCCCGCCCTGACCTCCACCGGTACCCGCGTCATCCGGTCGGCAACCGCCAGGCAGCCGATGATCAGCCTGTTGTACCCGACGCCGACGAACCCGGTGAGCAGCCCGAAGACCAGGAAGAGGACGGTCATCGACAGACCTGCCGGTTCCTGCGTCGACACCACGAAGTCGGGGTGGTCGCCGACCAGCACCCGAGCGCACCCGACGGCGACCGCACAGGCGATCGCCGTGGTCAGCACGAGCCGGAGCCGGGCGGACTTGGTGACCTCCTCCAGCACGAACAGCGCTCCGCCGACCGGGGCGTTGAACGCCACCGCCAGCCCGGCGCCGGCGAGCGCGGCCTGCAGCAACCGGACGTCGTCGGGGGAGACCTTGGCCCGGCGTCCGGCCTCGGCGCCGAGGGTGGCGCCCATGTGAACGGTCGGCCCCTCCCGTCCGAGCACAAGGCCGGACCCGATGGCGATCAGCCCGCCGACGAACCGGGCCGGCAGCACCCGCAACGGCGGCGGGTCGGACTCCTTGCGCCACACCGCTTCCACGTGCTGGATGCCGCTGCCGCCGGCGAGCGGGACGAGCCGGACCAGGTACCTGGCGATGCCCGCGCCGGCCGCCACCACGAGGACCGGTGCCAACCAGCTCGGACCGCCGACCGTGTGCGCCCAGTCCATCAGCTCCAGCCGAAGCCGATCGGCCTGCAACAGCAGCCAACGGAACGCGCCTCCGACGAATCCGATGGCCACGCCGGCGAGCGCGGCCAAAGTGCACAGCAGCACCAGCCCCGAACGTTCGGGCTCATCGGTCCGATGCCTGCCGTGCGCGTGCACCGTCATGCCTGCCACCCCACCAGGACCGGTCGTCGTGCGAGCCGCGACCCGCGGTCAGGTCAGATCCGCGGCCAGCGCCTCACCGGCCGCGGTCAGCAGCGGCACCGACCGCTGGACGGTCTCCGGGGTCATCCGGCCGACCGGGCCCGACACCGACAACGCCAGGTGGGACCGCACCCCGGGAACGGCGACGGCGACGCACCGCACGCCCAACTCCTGCTCACCGTCGTCCATCGCGTAACCGTTCTCGGCGGACCAGCGCAGCTGCTCGGCGAAGGCCTCCGGATCCGTGATCGTGTGCTCGGTGTGGCGGGGCATTCCGGTGCGGCGCAACAGATCTCGTACGTCACCTGGCGACATGTGGGACATGATCGCCTTGCCCACCGCGGTGCAGTGCGGCAGCACGTGCCGGCCGACCTCGGTGAACATCCGCATACTGTGGCGGCTGGGCACCTGCGCGATGTAGACGATCTCGTCCCCGTCCAGGGAGGCCAGGTTGGCCGTTTCACCGAGTTCGTCGACGAGCCTGGACAGGTGGGGGCGGGCCACACTGGACAGCATGGTCGACGCGCTCTCGGCCAGCAGAAGGATGCGCGGACCCAACGCGTACTGGCGGGACGGTTCCTGCCGGACGTAGCCGAGATCGACCAGTGTGCGCACAAGACGGTGGATGGTGGGCAGGGGCAGCCCGGACTCGGCGGCCAGCGCCGACAGACCCATCACCCCACCGCCGGCGGCGAGCGTCTCGAGGATCGTGAAGGCACGCTCGATGGACTGCACCCCGCCGGAGGAACGCTGTTTCGCCGCCTTGGACTCACGCCGGTTCGCCACGGGCGACACCACCCCACGGTCGTCCTCCAGGGCCGTCATGGTCCCTCCTCCGTCAACGTCCACTCCCGCACACGCCCAACACTTTCGAGATCCGGAATTCTACGGTCACCATGCGGGCAAACGTGACCGGGCCTACGTTGACTTGGGCGAGGAGACCGATAATATCCACCATACAGAAACTTACTTCCGAAACATAGAACTGGAGGGCCAACGATGGCCAGCGTCAGTCCGGGTTACTCGATCACTGTTCGGGTACAGGCTCCACCCACCGTCGGTGCGACCGCGGACCTGGCCGCGGCGGTGCTGTCCGCCGGCGGCGCGCTGACCGCGTTGGACGTGGTCGAGTCCAAGCCGGACGGGATCGTCGTCGACGTCACCTGCAACGCCTCCGACGCCGAGCACGCCGATCAGATCAGCGATGCCATTGCCGGCCTGACCGGCGTGACGGTGCGCAAGGTCAGCGACCGCACGTTCCTGCTGCACCTGGGCGGCAAGATCGAGATCCAGCCGAAGGTCCCGCTCAAGCACCGCGACGATCTGTCCCGCGCCTATACCCCGGGGGTGGCCCGGGTGTGCCTGGCCATCGCGAAGAACCCCGCCGACGCCCGCCGGCTGACCATCAAGCGCAACACCGTCGCCGTGGTCACCGACGGCACGGCCGTCCTCGGGCTCGGCGACATCGGCCCGGCCGCCGCGATGCCGGTGATGGAGGGAAAGGCCGCACTGTTCAAGCACTTCGGCGGCGTCGACGCGTGGCCGGTGGTGCTGGACACCAAGGACGTCGACCAGATCGTGGAGATCGTCCGCTGCATCGCGCCCGGCTACGGCGGCATCAACCTGGAGGACATCTCGGCACCGCGCTGCTTCGAGATCGAGCGCCGGCTCAAGGATCTGCTGGACATCCCGGTATTTCACGACGACCAGCACGGCACCGCCATCGTGGTCCTCGCCGCGCTGACCAATGCGCTGCGAGTGGTGGGCCGCAAGCCTGCCGACGTTCGTGTCGTGGTGAGCGGGGTGGGTGCGGCCGGGCACGCGATCATCCGACTGCTGGCCGCGCAGGGCTTCACCGACATCATCGGCTGCGACCGGCACGGTGCGGTCGACCCGGGCAAGCAGGGCATGGACGAGTTCCGTCGTTGGATCGCGGACAACACCAACCCGCGCGGGGTACGCGGCACACTGGCCGAGACGCTGGCCGGGGCGGACGTCTTCATCGGGGTTTCGGCGCCCAACCTGCTCACCGGCGAGGACATCGCCACAATGAACCCGGGCGCGATCGTATTCGCGCTGGCGAATCCGGACCCCGAGGTGGATCCGTTCGCCGCGGCCCAGCACGCGGCCATCGTCGCCACCGGCCGCTCGGACTACCCGAACCAGATCAACAACGTGCTGGCGTTCCCCGGCTTCTTCCGCGGCATGCTCGACGCCGGCACACACGAGATCACCGAGTCGACCATGATCGCCGCGGCCACCGCCATCGCCGACTGTGTGTCGGCCCAGGAGCTCAACGCCAACTACATCGTGCCGTCCGTGTTCGACGCGGACGTGGCGCCCAGCGTGGCCGAGGCGGTGCGGAAGGCGGCGACGGCCGGCTGACGCCGGGCAACGAGGCCGATCGTGTGAATTCGGCACGCCTTGGGCGTGCATTCCTCACACGATCCACGGCTCGGGGCGCGGCTGCATCGTCGATCGGGCAACCGCAAGTGGATGCCGGTCGCTGTGGATCATCCGGGCCATAACCGGACGTTTCGCCTCGCCTCCGGGAGTTTGTCCACAACGGTCCGCAGGACTTTCCGCAAGGCGGCCCGGCCAGCTCACACTCATCCGATGCCCGGGACATCGGACGCCTGGCGACCACTGGCCGACGAGCAGTTCGGCGTCGTCACGCGGCGCCAATTGCTGTCCGCGGGGATGACCCGTTCACAGGCCCGCACACACCTGGACAGCGGCCGATGGCGAGTCGTCCTCCCCGGCGTGTACATCACCCACACCGGACCGATGAGCTCTGTGTCGGGTATGCAGGCTGCGTTGCTCTACGCGGGGGCGGGCGCCGCAATCAGCCACGCCACCGCATTGTGGCTCGACGGCGTCGTCGACGGCTGCCCGCCGCTCGTCCACCTGAGCATTCCCGCAAAGCGCCAGGTCACACCCGCCGACGGCCTGCGGATCCACCGGGCCCGGCACCTGGCCCTGAAGGTGCATCCGGCAGCCACACCGACTCGCACCAGGATCGAGCATTCGGTGCTCGACCACGTCGAGAACGCCCGCATCGAGGCAGTGGTCGACACCATCACACGGTCGGTGCAGCGTCGGCGAACCACAGCCGCACACCTGCGGCTGGCCCTTGACCAGCGCAACCGACATCCGCACCGGTCGCTCATCGCCGAGATCCTGACCGACGTGGACCACGGCGTGCAATCGCCCCTGGAGCGCCGGTACTTTCGCGACGTCGAGCGTGCACACCGCCTGCCCCGAGGCGTCCGCAACGCCGCCGAGCCCTCCGCGGCGGGCACCCGATACCGCGATGTGCGTTATCGCGGATGGTCCACGGTCGTGGAGCTCGACGGACGGGCGGCCCACCCGGACGATTCGGTCTTTCGCGACCTCAAGCGGGACAACCAGCTGGTGCTCGCGGGCGACACCGTGTTGCGCTTCGGCTGGCATGACCTGGCCGCCGACCCCTGCGCGGTCGCGGCTCAGGTCGCGGCGGCGCTCAGCGCGCGAGGTTGGCCGGGCACCCTCAAGTCATGCGGGCGCGGATGCACCGCATGATCGTGTGAGTTCGGCACGCTGGCGGCGTGCATTCTCAACACGATCGGCGCGACGACCGTAGGCTCGGGTCGTGCGGGTCGTCGCCGAGTTCACCACCGAACCCTTCCACGGAGAGGGTGAGCCACCCGCGCACGCCCGGCGTGCCTGGGACGTCGTGCAGGCGGCCGGACTCGTCGGCGACTTCGGCCCGCTCGGCACCGAGATCGCCGGCGAGCGGGACGAGGTGTTGGACGCGCTGCGCGAGGTGATGACCGTGGCGCTGGACGCAGGGGCAACCAGGATCACGCTCCAGCTGCACACGGAGGCCTGATGGCGCGCCCCTCCGATCCCGTCGCCGACCTCATTGCCGACCGAGTCGCCGATCCTGCCGCCGACCTCATCGCCGCGGTGCGGCCGCTGGTGGACCGAGTCGGCGCCACCCTGATCGACCCGGCCGACGTCACCGACGCCGACGTGGCGCTGGCCTGGCGCGGAACCGTCATTGCCGGAGTCCGGCTGACCACCGACGCGGAGCCACGCCCGGACGAGGGGGGACTGACCGGGATCCTCGTCGACGTGCAGCGGGAGTTCGACAGTCCGCTCGACGAGCTGCCCCGCGCGCAGAAGCAGCGCGCCGTCCGGCTGCTGGAGGAGTCGGGCGCCTTCTCCTATCGCAAGTCTGTCGAGACCATCGCTGCCGCACTCGGTGTCAGTCGCTTCACGGTCTACAACTACCTCAACCGCGACCGCGACTGACCAGCCCCGAAGACTCCTCAACAAAATGTTGACGTGGTCTGGGTCACCGAGTATATTTCAACCTGCGGAAGAACACTTCCGAACTGCGCGAGGACGGCCTCGACGCCCACCGGAGCTCAACGGAGAGCAGGTCTTGACATGCAGATGTGCGCGCGACGTGCCTGCCGCTTCACCGCTCGACCGCAGCCTCCGCCGGGCTGACCGTCACCGGCCTGTCCGACCGGGACGGCCGACCCCCTGATTCTCGTTCCGCCGGCGTGTCACCGAATCCTCCCGATCGGACCCACCGCGGCGGAAATCCGCTGGTTAACCGCGCCGACCGCTGCGCGCCACACGTCCACAATCCGCGCTGCGGAGCATGGCCCCTGCCATGCTTCCTTCCCACCAAAGGGGCTCAGATGACCTCTGCCACCACGTCCGGCAAACCTGCCCGGACCAAGTCCGTCAAACACCCGGTCGACCAGGTCCTGCCGATCCCGAAGCTGGCGGTCTACGGCATCCAGCACGTGCTCGCGTTCTACGCCGGCGCGGTCGTGGTGCCGATCCTGCTGGCGAGCGCGATCGGACTGACCACCGAAGAGCTCATCCACCTGATCAACGCGGACCTGTTCACCTGCGGTATCGCGTCGATCATCCAGTCCGTCGGGTTCTGGAAGATCGGTGTCCGGCTGCCCCTGCTCCAGGGCGTGACATTCACCGCGGTGTCGCCGATGATCGCCATCGCGATGGCGGCCGGCGGCGGCACCGAGGGCCTGCTCTACATCTACGGCTCCGTGCTGATCGCCGGGCTCTTCACCTTCTTCATCGCCCCGTACTTCGCCAGGCTCATCCGGTTCTTCCCGCCGGTGGTGACCGGTTCGGTGATCACCATCATCGGCATCGCGCTGCTGCCGGTGGCCGCCCAGGACGCCGTCGGCGGGCCGCTGCCACCGTTCGGAAACGGAGACCCGACCAGTACGAAGAACCTGCTGTACGCGATGGGCACACTGCTGCTGATCGTGGTGATCCAGCGGGTGTTCAAGGGCTTCATGGCCACCGTCGCCGTGCTGGCCGGCCTGGTCATCGGCACGACGGTCGCCGTCATCCTGGGCGATGCCACCCTCTCCGGGATGTCGGACTCCGCCTGGTTCGGCGTGACCACCCCGTTCTACTTCGGCATCCCGAAGTTCTCGGCCGCCGCCATCATCTCGATGATCGTGGTCATGCTGATCACCGCGGTCGAGACCACCGGTGACGTATTCGCGACCGGTGAGATCGTGGAGAAGCGGGTCGGCGGCGAGGATGTCGCCCGGGCGCTGCGGGCCGACGGTCTGGCCACCTTCATCGGCGGCGTGCTCAACTCCTTCCCGTACACCTGCTTCGCCGAGAACGTCGGCCTGGTTCGGCTCACCCGAGTGAAGAGCCGCTACGTGGTGGCCGCGGCCGGCGTCTTCATGATCCTGATCGGCATGATTCCCAAGGCCGGCGCGCTGGTGGCCAGCATCCCGCCGCCGGTGCTCGGCGGTGCGGCGATCGCCATGTTCGCCACCGTCGCCGTGGTCGGCATCCAGACGCTGTCCCGGGTCGACTTCCACGACCACCGCAACGTGGTCATCGTCGGCACCAGCATCGGCCTGGCCATGTTCGTCACCGTGCAGCCCGACGTGGCCAAGGCGGTGCCGGAGTGGGCGCAGATCATCTTCGGCAGCGGCATCACCCTGGGCAGCCTGACCGCGATCATCCTGAACCTGGTCTTCCATCACCTGGACAAGGGTTACGGCCCGGCCGTGGCCGGCACCCCGGGATCCGGGGTCATCCGGCTCGATCAGGTCAACCAGATGTCCCGCGACGAATTCGTCGGCACGTTCGGCAGGTTGTTCCAGGGTCCGACGTGGGTGGCCGAGCGGGCCTACGACCGGCGGCCGTTCGCCGACACCCCCGCATTGCGGGCCGCGTTCCAGGACGCCCTGTTCACCGCCGACCGCACCGAGCAGCGCGACCTGCTGGCCTTCTACCCCGACCTGGGCAGCGACGCGGGCCCGGAGATGTCCGAGGAGTCGAAGAAGGACCGCTCCGCTGCCGGCCTGACCCTGTTGAACGACGAGGACCACGAACAGTTCTCGCACCTCACCACCGCGTATCGGGAACGGTTCGGTATCCCGCTGATCATGTCCGTGCGAGACGTCGACAAGCGCGACCAGATCCTGCGGTCCGGCTGGGAGCGCCTGCAGAACTCGCCGACCCAGGAGCAGGCCACCGCCGTCATCGAGGTCGCCAAGATCGCCAACCACCGCTTCGACGACCTGGTCGCCGACGCCAGCCCACTGCTGCTGCCACGGGCCGCCTTCCTGGAGGAGGTCGACCAGCTGACCACACCCGCGTCCACCCGTCAGGAACCCGCGGACGACGAGTTCGCCGCCGGCACCAAGCGGTTCAACGAGATGCCCGACAGCCAGGCCCGCGCCGAGCTCGAGTCGTGCCTGGACGTTCCCCGGTGGGTGGACGCGGTGATGGCCGGCAGGCCGTACTCCTCCGCGCAGGACGTGCTGCACCGGGCACGGGTCGCCGCCGCCGACTTCACCGACTCGGAGCTGCAGGCAGCGCTGGCCAGGCATCCCCGGATCGGTGAGAAGGCCGGCGCCGGGCACGATGTCGAGTTCTCTGCGAAGGAGCAGGCCGCCGTTGGGAACGCCGCCGCCGCGATCCAACGAGCGATCCTGGACGGCAACGCCGAGTACGAGCGCAAGTTCGACAGGGTGTTCCTCATCCGGGCCGCGGGCCGGTCGGCGCAGGAGATCCTGGCCGAGTTGCGTCGCCGCCTGGACAACACCCCGGAGGTCGAGCGCGCCGAGGTGGTCACCCAGCTGCGGGAGATCGCCCTGACCCGGCTCGAAGCCGTGCTCGCCTGACCCGGCCGGACGCCACCCGGACATCGACGAACCTACGGAGTGAGATGACAACGCTTGTGTTGCAGGGCGCACACGTCGCCACCGTCGACGGCTCCGGCCACGAGTACACCGGCGGCCATGTGGTGGTCACCGACGGCCTGATCACCGCCGTCGGTGACGGGCCGGCCCCCGCCGACCTGCCGGGCGCCCGGTACGTCGATGCCTCGGGTTGCCTGATCACTCCGGGCTTCGTCAACACGCACCACCACCTGTATCAATGGATCACCCGGGGCTTGGCGGTGGACGACACGCTGTTCGGCTGGCTGACCACGCTCTACCCGGTGTGGGCGCAGCTGGACGCCGGGCTGGTGAACGTCGCGGCGACCGGCGGGCTGGCGTGGCTGGCCGGTACCGGGTGCACGACGACCACCGACCATCACTACGTCTTCCCCCGTGACGGGGGTGATCTGCTCAGGGCCGAGATCGACGCGGCCGCGACGGTCGGGCTGCGGTTCCACCCGACCCGTGGCTCGATGGATCTGGGCCGGAGCAAGG
This sequence comes from uncultured Actinomycetes bacterium, assembly GCA_964476495.1. Taxonomy (GTDB): domain Bacteria; phylum Actinomycetota; class Actinomycetes; order Mycobacteriales; family Nakamurellaceae; genus Nakamurella. The sequence continues at coordinate 54,258 of CAYZBB010000008.1, forward strand.
GTGGCCTCCCGCCGGACAGCGTGGTCGAGGACCTCGACGCGATCCTGGCGGCCACCGAGGAGGCCATCGACACCCACCACGATCCGTCGTTCGGCTCGATGCTGCGGATCGGAGTGGCGCCCTGCTCACCGTTCTCGGTGACCGGCGAGCTGCTGCGGCGGACCGCCGAGCTGTCCCGGCGCAAGGGCGTGCGGATGCACACCCACCTGTGCGAGACGCTGGACGAGGAGGACTACTGCCGGGAGCACTTCGGCTGCACCCCGGTCGAGTACATGGAGTCGGTCGGCTGGCTCGGCCCGGAGGTCTGGCTCGCACACTCGGTGCACCTGACCGACCCGTCCATCGCCACCCTGGCCCGCACCGGCACGTCGGTGGCCCACTGCCCCACGTCCAATGCGCGGCTCGGCTCGGGGATCGCCCGTTCGCGGGACCTGCGGGACGCCGGGGTGGCGGTCGGCCTCGGGGTGGACGGGGCCGCGTCGAACGAGGCGTGCGCACTGCTGGAGGAGGCCAGGCACGCGCTGCTGTTCGCCCGTGCGCGGGGCGGACCGCAGGCGCTCACCGTGCGTGACGCGTTGGACATGGCGACCATGGGCGGGGCGAGGGTGCTGGGCCGGGCCGACGAGATCGGCTCGCTGGAGGTCGGCAAGTTGGCCGACATCGCCGTGTGGCGGCTGGACACCTTGCCGCACATCGACATCGTCGATCCGATCGCGGCTCTGGTGCTCGGCGCGCCGCCACCGCTCGAGTTGCTGCTGGTCGGTGGGAAAGCGGTCGTGGAGCAGGGCCGGCTGACCACGGTCGACACGGACAGCTATGCCAAGGCGGTGCGGAAAGCCAGCAGGACCCTGCTGAGCCGGGCCGGCATCGCAACGGGATTCACCACACCACCGCACGGGTCTATCGTCGCGGGGAGACGAGGGAGTCAGTGACAATGGAACCTCACGTCGTCGTCAACGGCCGAGCACGCGAGCTCGGCCAGGTCGGTGGCCACACCACGCTGCTGGAATGGCTCCGGACGACCGGGTACACCGGCTGCAAGGAGGGCTGCGCGGAGGGCGAATGCGGCGCGTGCGCCGTGCTCGTCGCGCGCCCCGACGTCAACGGACAGTCATCCGCAGACACCACCAGATGGACCGCCATCAACGCCTGCCTGGTGCCGGCCGCCGGGTTCGACCGACAGGAGGTGATCACGTCCGAAGGACTGGGCGAGCCGGGCCACCTGCATCCGGTGCAGGAGCAGATGGCCAGCCGCGGCGGCTCGCAGTGTGGTTACTGCACACCGGGTTTCATCTGCTCGATGGCTGCCGAGTACTACCGTGTGGATCGTTCCCCGGCGCCGTCGGGTGAGCACAACGGCGGCGCACGAGCCGCGGCCGACCCCGATGCGCCTGGCAACGCCCCTGACCACGAGCACGGACCGAACGGCTTCGACCTGCATGCTCTGAGCGGAAACCTGTGCCGCTGCACCGGGTACCGTCCGATCCGGGACGCCGCATACGCGCTGGGTACGCCGGACGAGTCGGACGCGTTCGCGCTGCGCCGTGCCGAGCCCGCGCCTGCGCCGGCACCGACCGTCATCACCGCGGGAGGCACGTCCTACCGGCGCCCGACCGACCTCGATCAGGCCCTGGCGTTGCTGGCCGAGCGCCCGGACGCTCGGTTGGTCGCCGGGTCCACCGACTGGGGCGTGGAACTGAACATCCGGCATGTCCGCGCGGAGCTGACCATCGCTCTGGACCGAGTGGCCGAGCTACGCACGTTCTCGTTCGGCGACGAGCGGATCGAGATCGGTGCCGCACTCACCCTGTCCGAGGTCGAACGGCTGCTGGCCGGCCGGGTGCCGCTGCTGGCGGAGCTGTTCCCGCAGTTCGCGTCCCGGCTCATCCGCAACGGCGCCACGCTTGGCGGCAACCTGGGGACCGGGTCGCCGATCGGCGACAGCCCGCCCGCGCTGTTGGCGCTCGACGCCTCGCTGGTACTCGCCTCGTCGTCCGGCGAGCGGGTCGTTCCGCTGCGCGAGTACTTCACCGGGTACCGGCAGACGGTCAAGCGTCCGGACGAGCTGATCAGGACAGTCATCATTCCGCGGCCGATCGCCCCGATCAGTGCCTTCCACAAGATCGCCAAGCGTCGGTTCGACGACATCTCCAGCGTCGCCGTCGCTTTCGCACTCCGGTTGGAGGCAACCGGCGCCGCCGACACGGTCGCCGACATCAAGATCGGCCTCGGCGGGGTGTCCGCGATGCCGATCCGGGCCACCGCGACCGAGGCGACGCTGATCGGCAGGCCGTGGACGCCGAAGGTGGTGACCGAGGCCGCCCGGGTGCTGGCCGACGAGGGCACACCGATCGACGACCACCGGGCCAGTGCCGCCTACCGGACGGCCATGCTCGGCGCGTCCGTACGAAAGTTCCACGCCCAGAACGCGAAGGCAGGTGTTTCCCGATGAGCAAGGCCCACGGACCGCTGGCCGACCGGCCGAACAACCCGAAGGTCGGCCTGGCGATCTCGCACGAGGCGGCGCCGCTGCACGTCACGGGCCGGGCGCTCTACACCGACGACCTCATCTCCCGCACACCAAACCTGTTGCACGCCTGGCCGCTGCAGGCACCGCACGCGCACGCCCTGGTGACGCGGCTGGACGTCGCGCCCGCCTACGGAGTGCCCGGCGTCGTGCACGTGCTCACCGCGCAGGACGTCCCCGGGGTCAACGACGCCGGTATCAAGCACGACGAACCGCTGTTCCCCACCGAGGTGATGTTCTACGGGCACGCGGTCTGTTACGTGCTCGGTGAGACCGAGGATGCCGCCCGGCTGGGCGCCGAGGCGATCGACGTCGAGTACCAGCCACTGCCGTCGCTGATGACGATTGCCGATGCGATCGCGGCGGAAAGTTACCAGGGTCATGCCCGCACGGTCAGCCGAGGCGACGCCGATGCCGCGCTCGCCGAATCCGTGCATCGGTTCACCGGTGAGTTCGAGTTCGGCGGGCAGGAGCACTTCTACCTGGAGACCAACGCCGCACTGGCCCTGGTCGACGAGGCCGGCCAGCTGTTCGTCCAGTCCAGCACCCAGCACCCGTCGGAGACCCAGGAGATCGTCGCGCACGTGCTGGGCCTGCACAGCCACCAGGTGACGGTGCAATGCCTGCGGCTGGGTGGCGGTTTCGGCGGCAAGGAGATGCAGCCGCACGGGTTCGCCGCGGTGGCGGCCCTGGGCGCGACGATCACCGGCCGGCCGGTGCTGCTGCGGCTGAACCGCACCCAGGACATCACGATGACCGGCAAGCGGCACCCCTTCCACGCCTCCTGGGAGGTCGGCTTCGACGCCGACCACCGGATCAGGGCGTTGAAGGCGACGCTGGTCAGCGACGGCGGGTGGAGCCTGGACCTGTCCGAGCCGGTGCTGGCGCGCGCCCTGTGCCACATCGACAACGCCTACTGGATACCGGACATCGAGGTGCACGGGCGGATCGGCAAGACCAACAAGACGTCCCAGACGGCGTTCCGCGGTTTCGGCGGCCCGCAGGGCATGATCGTCATCGAGGACATCCTGGGCCGGTGCGCGCCGCTGCTCGGCGTGGCGCCGGAAGACCTGCGGCGCAAGAACTTCTACGTGCCGGGTCAGCCGACTCCGTACGGCCAGCCGGTGCGGCACGCCGAGCGGCTGGAGGCGATCTGGGCGGAGTTGACGGACAAGGCGTCCGTGCCCGCGAGGCAGGCCGGCATCGCCGAGTTCAACGCCACGCACACCGATACCAAGCGAGCGCTGGCGATGACGCCGGTGAAGTTCGGCATCTCGTTCAATCTCACCGCTTTCAACCAGGCCGGTGCGCTGGTGCACGTGTACAAGGACGGCTCGGTGCTGATCAACCACGGCGGCGTGGAGATGGGACAGGGCCTGCACACCAAGATGATCCAGGTGGCGGCGACCGCGCTCGGGGTGCCGCTGGACTTCGTCCGGCTGGCGCCCACCCGGACGGACAAGGTGCCCAACACCTCGGCCACCGCGGCCAGTTCCGGCGCGGACATCAACGGCGGCGCGGTGAAGAACGCCTGTGACCAGATCCGCGAGCGGCTGGCTCGGGTGGCCGCCGGAAAGCTCGGCATCCATCCCGACGACGTGCGGTTCGTCGACGGCATGGTCACGGGCATCGGTTTCCACGATCGGCAGTTGGAATGGGCGCAGCTGTGCCACGACGCCTACTTCCAGCGGGTGCAGTTGTGGGCGGCCGGGTTCTACCGGACCGCCGGCCTGCACTGGGACGCCGAGCGGATGCAGGGCGAGCCGTTCAAGTACTTCGCCTACGGCGCCGCCTGCGCCGAGGTCGAGGTGGACGGCTTCACCGGCACGTACCGGCTGCTGCGCGCGGACATCGTGCACGACGTCGGCGACAGCCTCTCCCCGTTGGTGGATGTCGGGCAGATCGAGGGCGGTTTCGTGCAGGGCGTCGGCTGGCTGACCCTGGAGGAGCTGCGTTGGGACACCGGCGACGGCCCGAACCGCGGCCGGCTGAACACCCAGGCCGCCAGCACCTACAAGATCCCCAGCTTCTCGGAGATGCCCGAGGAGTTCCACGTGCACCTGTTCGAGCGGGCCACCGAGTCCGGCGTGGTGTACGGGTCGAAGGCGGTCGGTGAGCCACCGCTGATGGAGGCGTTCAGCGTGCGCGAGGCGCTGCGGGCGGCGGTCGGCGCGTTCGGGCCGGCCGGGTACTCGGTGGACCTCGGCAGTCCCGCCACTCCCGAGGCCGTGTACTGGGCGATCGAGGCGGCTCGGGCGGTCTCGGTCGGCACCAACGGTTCGCCGGCCGACGTGTCGGCCCCGGAGCTGGCGGGCGTCTGATGGACTGGCTGGACGCCCTCGCCCGGATCCGGCAGGAGGGTTCCCCCGGCGTCCTGATCACCGTGGTCAAGGTCCGGGGCCACGCGCCGCGCGAGGCCGGCGCCAAGATGGTCGTCGGGTCCGAGCACAGCTGGGGCAGCGTCGGCGGCGGCAACCTGGAGGAATCCGCGATCCGTCGGGCCCGAGAGCTGATCGCGTTCGGGGCGACGGAGCCGGAGACCCGGACCGCCCGGCTCAACGAACACGCGCGCAACCGACACGGACGCCAATGTTGTGGAGGGGAAGTCACTCTCGTGCTGGAACCGATGCCTGCCCGGCCAACGATCGCGATCTTCGGTCTTGGCCATGTCGGGTACGAACTGGCCCGGATCCTGTCCCGGCTCGAGGTCCGTCTGGAACTGGTGGATTCACGGGCGGATCAGCTGGACCCGTTGCGGCTGGCCTCCATCACGGACGGGTCGGCCGACGTCGCGGTGCATCACATGGTGCTCGGCGAGCAGGTGCTGGAGCGGTTGCCCCGCGGCGCGCACGTGCTGATCATGAGTCACGATCACGCCGAGGACTTCGCCCTGTGCGATGCGGCGCTACGCCTGCCCGCGCTCGGCACGATCGGCCTCATCGGGTCGTCGGCCAAATGGACCGGGTTCCGACGGCGGCTGGCGGAGGCGGGCCATCCCGCCAACTCGATCGAGCGGATCCACTGCCCCATCGGACTTCCCGGGATCGCCGGCAAGCAGCCGGCGGTCATCGCGGTGTCCGTCGCGGCCTCGCTGCTGCAGGCCATGCGACAGCCGACCGCACCGCGCCTGACCGCACCACCGGCCGGCGAAACCAGCGGAGTTGCTTCGTGACCCTGTATCGCGCGACCGTCATCGACACCCCCGGCGACCCGTTCACCGGCGACCCCGCGGAGGCTCTGGCCGCCGATTCGGACGGCGGCGTCCTGGTCCGGGACGGCGTGATCGTCGCCCGTGGATCCTTCGCCGCGGTTCGTGCGGAATGCCCGGACGAGCCGGTGGTCGACCTGACGGGCGGGTTGCTGCTGCCCGGCTTCGTGGACACTCACGTGCACTATCCCCAGCTGCGGGCGATCGGCGGCCTTGGCATGCCCCTGCTGGACTGGCTGGACAGCTGCGCGCTACCCGAGGAGAGCCGGCTCGCCGCTCCTTCCTACGCGACCGAGGTGGCGCAGGAGTTCCTCGGCGAGCTGATCGGCTGCGGGACGACCACCGCGTTGGTGTTCGGTTCCCACTTCGAGTCGGCGATGGACATCCTGTTCACGGCCGCACAGGACGCGGGTCTGAACATGACTACCGGACTGGTGGTCTCGGACCGGATCCTGCGAGACGACCTGCTGTGCACTCCGCCCGAGGCGCTGGCTGCATCCCGGGCGCTGATCGATCGATGGCACGGCAAGGGTCGGTTGAGATATGCCGTGACGCCACGGTTCTCCCTGTCCACCTCGGACGAGATGCTGGACGTATGTGGGGAGCTGTTGGCGGGCAGTCCCGGCGGCGGGGACGATATCTGGTTCACATCGCACGTGAACGAGAACCTGGCCGAGGTGGCCACCGTCGCCGACCTGTTCCCGGGCACTGCGCACTACATCGATACCTACCATCGGCACGGCCTGGTCACCGACCGCAGCGTATTCGCGCACAACGTGCACCCCACCGAGCACGAACTGGACCTGATGGGTGAGGCCGGCGCCTGGACGGCGCACTGCCCCACCAGCAATTCCGCGCTGGGCAGCGGTCTCTTCCCGCTGGCCCGCCACATTCGTCATGGTGTGGGTGTTTCGTTGGGCTCCGACGTCGGGGCGGGCACCGGTCTGTTCCTGCCGAAGGAGGGACTGCAGGCGTACTTCATGCAACAGCTGCTCGGCGAGTCAGGGTGGCCGTTGACGCCGGTGCACCTGTTGTACCTGGCCACGCACGCCGGAGCGCAGGCACTGGGACTGGCATCCCGAGTCGGGACGCTCTCTACGGGCAAGGATTTCGACGCGGTGTGGCTACGCCCGGACCCGTCGTCCAGCCTCGGCATCAATCTGCGGCATGCAGCGGACGCCACCGACGCGCTGGCCAGGGTGTTCGCGCTGTCGACGCCGGCCGACGTCGCCAGGGTGTGGCTGCGCGGGGAGCGGGCCTACGAACGGGCCTGGTAACCCCTTTCGCGCGCATTCTGATCAGGTCGGGGCGATGCTCGGCTCCCGACGAGCCACGACGAGTGGCAGCACCAGAACTGTCGTCGACCCCCGCTCAGTGCCGGCCGAGGCGATTGAGCCCTCGAGAGTGGTTACCCAGTGGTCTATCTCACGGGATGGCGGTCGACGGGCGCCGCAACGATGCGCAGGAGAGCCTGCCCACCACCAGAAGCCAGACCAAGCAGGTACGTCCGTACCAGCGGGCGGGCGACCCCACCCTGATCGTCGGCTACTGGTCGGCGTCGGACCTCGGCTTCGTCGACGATGCCGGAAGGCCGGTCGACGCCACCGATCGGCGAGAGCGAGCGGTCACCCGGATCGTCGACCACGGCGAACCAAACGGCCGTCCTGACCTGCGACAGTGCCCTGGCCGGTGATCCCACATTGATCGCGGGAGCGAGAGCGGTGCTGCGGATCGCCGCGGGCCGACGCCCGCATGCGAGCCGAGATGGAGCACCGGGTGGCTCGCCTGGCCGCGGCCCGGCAGCGGGTCCGCCATCAGTGCCAGGACTTCTCGTTCCCACCCGCCCGGTCGGGTGGCGGGTTCGCCGGCGCTGTCGTACTCAGTTCAACGGCACTGTCGTACCCGTGTGCGAGAGTCATGTCGTGAGCGGCACGGTGACCATCCGGCCCGACGCCGAGAGCGTCGCCGAGCAGGTGCGCGCCGGACTGTCCAGGCTGCTGGACGGCGAGTACTGGAAGTTCCCCGGCGACGACCTGCTGGACACCGCCCGCACCGTGGAGACCCTGGCCCGCCTGACCTACGCCATCCAAGTCGCCGTCGCCGGTGAGATCGACCTGGCCCGCCTCGCCCAGACCCACGGACAACCCTCCACCGCCACCCTGCTACGCAACGCCCTGTCGATCAGCCCCGGCGACGCCAAGGCCCGGGTCCGCGCCGCCCAGGCCGTTCTGCCCCAGGACGCCATCAGCGGCGGCGAGATCCCACCCCAACTCCCCGAACTCGGCGCAGCGCTCAATGAGGGCGGCCTCGGCGCGGAACAGGCAACGATCGTGGTCAAGACCATGGCCCGCATCCCCACCGACCTGCCCACCGGCGTCCGGGAACGGGCCGAGGCGGACCTCGTCCAGCACGCCCGCGGCATGGACCCCAACCACCTGGCCAAGGTCGCCGACAAGCTCCTGGCCACCCTTGACCCCGACGGCCACTTCGAACCCAACGACCCCGCCGACCGGGTCGAACTCACGTTGGGCTCCAAGGACGCCCGCACCGGCCTCACCCCGATCCGGGGGCGCCTGGACGACCAGACCGTCGCCGCGTTCATCGCCGCCACCGACGCCCACGCCAAACCACGCCCCGAAACCGACGGCATCAAGGACCACCGGCCCGCCACCACCCGCCTCGCGCAGGCCCTGACCAGCGTGCTGGACGCCTACCTCACCCTCGGCGACGGACCCGTCCAGTGCGGCGAACGACCCCACGTCACCATGACCATCGACCTCGATGCCATGACCGGCGCCCTCGGCGCCGCGGTACTGGACGCCGCCGGCACCCCCGTCCCACCGGCCGTCGCACGCCGCATTCTGTGCGACTGCAACATCATCCCCGCCGTCCTCGGCTCCACCGGCGAGCCCCTGGACATCGGCCGGGCTACTCCCGGTGCCGCCCCATCTGCGCATAGAGCTCGGGTGACCGGGACTTGAGCATCTGGGCGGCGATGATGCCGGCGACGGCCGCGACGGCGAGCAGCGAGGGTAGGAACCAGGTCAGGAAGTCCTCGCTGCCGATCAGCAGGTCGAAGTTGGCGATCGCAACGACCACGACGGCGATCAGCGCGACGCCGGCGACCACCGGGGAGATCAGGGTTCGCCACAGGTTGCTCTCCAGGTTCGGGTTCCGGCGGAAGAACGCGACGACCGCGAACGACGATCCCGCCATCAGCACCATGACTGCCAGGGTGCCGAGGTTGGTCAACCACGTGAACAACGCGAGGACAGGATCCTGGCCGGTGATGACGAAGATGAGCACCACGGCGAAGGCGACGATGGTCTGCGCCACCGAGCCGACGTGCGGGCTCAGGTGCTTGGCGTGGGTGCGGCCGGCATACTCGGGCAGCAGTCCCTCACGACCCAGGGCGAAGGTGTACCGCGCGACGGCGTTATGGAAGGCCAGCAGGGCGGCGAAGACGCTGGTGATGAACAGGATTCGCATGATGACGGTGTACGCCGGGCCGATGTACTCGTCGGACAGCACGAAGATGAAAAGCGTCGGGTCGCCGAGGTCGGCGATGAATCCGGGGATGTTGACCACGCCGGGGCCGTTGACCATCAGGAACGTGACGATCGCATACACGACACCGATCAGGATGACGGAGAAGAAGGTGGCGCGGGGCACGGTGCGCTTGGGGTCCTTGGCCTCCTCACTGTAGATGGCGGTCGCCTCGAAGCCGACGAAGGAGGCGAAGCAGAACAGCAGGGCGATCGGGAGTGAGCCGCTGATCAGGGCGGTCCAGCTGAAGGGTTCGAAGCTGATCGGTTCGGTGCCGAAGTCGGCACCCTTGACGGCGATCACCGCGGCCAGGCCGAGGACGATCAGGAACTCGAGTGCGACGAGCACCGATAGCACACGGACTGACACGTCGATCTGTCGGTAGCCGAGGAAGCCGACGACGGCGATGCCGACGAAGACACAGACCCACCAGGGTATGTTCCAGCCGAACTCGTCGGCGAAGAACGCCGAGGTGGCAGCGCCGAACAGGCCGTAGATGCCGATCTGCATGGCGTTGTAGCCGAGCAGGGCCAGGAAGGCGCTGGCACCACCGGCGTTCTGACGCAGGCCGCGGGAGATGTAGGAGTAGAACGCGCCCGTGCTCGTGTGGTGGCGGGCCATCGTCGTATACCCGACGGCGAACACCAGCAGCACGGCGACGCAAACGACGTAGGCTCCGGAGACACCGCTGCCGTTGCCCAGGAGCATGGCCACCGGCGCGCCCCCGGCCATGGCGGTGAGCGGTGCGGCGGCGGAGATGACGAAGAACGCGATGCCGAAGGTACCCAACGTGCCTCGGCGCAGCTGGTGCTCCTGCCGGACGCCGGGTTCGGGTGGAGTGTCGAGCGGATGACTGGTCATGGCTCCGTCCTTTGGGATCGCAGGGAGGCGGGCCGCGATGCCGCACCGGCCGACATTGATTGGGCCGGCTGCCGCTCCGCAGGGGGCAACACGTCGGCCAGGCCGACTGTTCGGGCCCGACTGATAACATGCGGGTCATGTCGAACCGGGTATCGCGAAGGGATTCTCAGCCCTGGGGTGCGGCGGTCGACCCGCAGGGGGACAAATCGATGGCCGAACTGCTGGCCGAACGACAGGTGTCCGGCCTTCCGGTGGACATGCAGGCCATGGCCACGGTTTCGAACATCCATCGGGTGGCGATGCGGATCCGGCACCATTTCGAACAGGGCGTGCTGCGGGAGCGGGAACTGACCTGGACCGGATTCGTGGCCCTCTGGGTTCTGTGGATCTGGGGGGAGACCCAGACCCGTTGGCTGGCAGAGGAAGTCGGAATCAGCCGAAGCACGCTCAGCGGCGTTTTGAACACGCTGGAGCGACGTGACCTGGTCTCCCGGCGCACGCACGAGTCCGAAGGTCGACTGGTGATCGTCTCCATCACCGATGCCGGCGCGTCGCTGATGGACGAGTTGTTCCCCCGGTTCAACGCCGAGGAGTCGTTCATCGTGTCCACGCTCAGCGACGACGCGAAGCGCCGCCTGGCCAACGCGCTGCGGACGATCCAGGAGCTGCTGGACACGAAGGGCGAGGACCGGCGGACGTGGACGTCGGCCGGCGGCAGTCGCTGATCGCCGGGCGGTCACCGGCGGCTCGCTCCGTAGGCGGTGCCGGCTGCAACGAACTGCGCGAAGATCGAGTGCTGGGCGGGGTCGGTGGCCGCGGTGTCCTCCGGGTGCCACTGCAGGCCGAGGAACCACTGGTCGGAGGCGCTGTTCGTCTCGACGGCCTCCACGATGCCGTCGGCGGACCAGGCGGTGGCCCGCAGCCCGTCACCGAGCCGGTCGATGGCCTGATGGTGGTAGCAGCTGATCGTCAATAGTCGCGCGCCGGTCGCGCCGGCCAGGTGCGAGTCCGGCCCCAGGCTCAGTTCGGACAGCACATGTCGGTGCGGATCCTGCATGTGCGCGATCAGGGTGCCACCGAGGCTGACGTTGGCGATCTGCAGGCCCCGGCAGATCGCAAGGATCGGCCGCCGGGTCCGCAACGCCCAGTCCGCGAGTGCCAGGTCGAACGCGTCCTGCTCGGCGTCCATGTCGTAGAGCTCTTCATGCTCGTCGTCACCCCCGTAGAAGGTGGGCAGGATGTCCCCTCCACCGGGCAGCAGCAGGGCATCGGCGAACTCGAACCGTTCCTCGATCGCACCCTTCTCCACGTACCCTTCGGGTGCGAACGGATGCACCGTCAGCGGTTCGCCGCCGGCGGTGTACACCGCCTCGATCAGCTTGCGAGCATTGACCTCGGCCTGGAACCGCAGCGCGGAGGCGCTCTGCGAGAACCGGGCCGGGACAATGATCTTGGGTCGGGTCACAGGGCGATCCAGGTGGTCTTCAGCTCGGTGTACTTCTCCAGCGCATGCACCGACTTGTCCCGGCCGTTCCCGCTCTGCTTGAAACCGCCGAAGGGCACGGTCATGTCGCCCTCCTCGTAGCAGTTCACCCACACCGTGCCCGCCTGCACCTTGCGGGAGACCCGATGCGCGGCGCTGACGTCGCGCGTCCAGACCGCCGCGGCCAGCCCGTACTCGGTGTCGTTGGCCATCGCGACGGCCTGGTCCTCGTCGTCGAAGGTCAGCACGGACAGCACCGGGCCGAAGACCTCCTCGCGGGCGATGGCCATGCCCGGCTCGACGTCGTCGAGCACCGTGGGCTGCAGGTAGAAGCCGCCGGGCCCCACATCGGTCGGTCGTTTCCCGCCGGTGCGCAGACGGGCGCCCTCCGCGAGGGCCCGCGCGGTGTGCGCCTCGACCTTCTCCCGGTGACTGCCGGACACCAGGGGGCCCATCCGGGTGGCCGGGTCGAGCGGGTCGCCGATGCGTAGGGACTCGGCGTGCCGGACGATTCCGTCGACGACCTGATCCCGGATGGAGCGGTGCACCAGCAGCCGGGACGGCGCGGTGCACATCTCGCCCTGGTTGAAGAAGATGTTGCCGGCGGTGCCGGCGACGGCCGCGTCGATGTCGGCATCGGGCAGCACGATGCTGGGCGACTTGCCACCGAGTTCGAGCCAGACCCGCTTGAGGTTGGAGTCGGCGGAGTACCGCAGGTAGGCCCGACCGACCTCGGTCGAACCGGTGAAGGCCAGCGTGTCCACGTCGGGATGCAGGCCCAGCGCCTGTGAGGTGGCCCGGCCTTTGCCGGTCACGACGTTCAGTACCCCGTCGGGCAGGCCCGCCTCCAGCGCGAGTTCGGCCAGCCGGAGCGCGGACAGCGGCGACATGTCCGAGGGCCGGACGACCACGGTGCACCCGACGGCAAGGGCCGGCGCGATCTTCCACGACGACAGGGTCATCGGGAAGTTCCAGGGCACCACGACGCCGACCACCCCGATGGGTTCGCGGGTGACCAGCGCCAGCGCGTCGGCGCCGACCTCGGGAATCTCACCGGCGAGCTTGTCGGCCCACTCTGCGTACCAGCGGTAGCAGGCGATGGTGGTGCGCATCTCGATCGAGTAGGCGTATTCGATCGGCTTGCCCATCTCCAGACAGATCAGCAGGGCTAACTCGTCACGGTGCGCCTCGATGGTGTCGGCGAACCGGTGCAGCAGCTTCTTGCGTTCGGCCGGCGTCAGCCGCGACCAGGCCGAATCCGTGAAGGCGCGGCGAGCGGCCGTGACGGCCCTGTCGACGTCGTCCGGATGCCCCTTGGGCACGGTGGTGATGATCTTGGCATCGCGCGGCGACACGATGTCAACGGTTTCTCCGCCGGACGCGCTCTGCAGGCTTCCATCGATGATCATCTGTTGCGGCAACGTGATCGATCGTGCCTTCGCGGCCCAGCTTTCAGCGGTTGCGGCGTCCGCCATGCCAGTCCCTTTCGTCGACTCGCGGAGCAATCTATTCGGAGCCGAACGATCTGTCCAGTGCGCTCGCCGGGCGGATTTCCACCATTGCGCGGCAATGTCGGCCACCCTATAGTTCGGTCCCAAATGATCCGAGGAGGCTCCCCGTGAAGCTCGACATGACCCAGCAACTCGAGGACAGCGCGACAGAGCTGATCGGGATGAACGTCGATGTCCTTCGGGTCGCCTACTCCGACATCATCGGCAGTGAACGGGCTCGTGACGTGCTGGTGAACCGGCTGGCCCGGACCCTGGGCGGCGGTCTGGCGTTCTGCCGTTCGGTCTACGGCACGACCCCGCGTGGGACCACCGTGGACATCGAGGGCGGCCTTGACCAGGGACTGCCCGACGTCGTCGCGGTGCCCGACCTGAGCACGATCAAGAACGTGCCATGGGAGCCGGGGGTGGCGCACTGCATCGCCGACCTGTACAACCCGGACGGCTCGCCGGCCGAGGAGAGCCCGCGGCAGGTGCTGCGCCGGGTGGTCGACCAGTTCAACAGCCTGGGCATGCGGCCGGTGGCCGGGCCGGAACTGGAGTTCTACGTCCTGGAGCGGGACGCCACAGCCGAGACCGGTTGGCGCCGATACGGGGAAGGCGCCGGCAACGTGTACGTGGCCGGCCTGAAGGGTGACCCGGAGAACGTCCTGCTGCGCACGCTGCGCCACCTGGGTGATTTCGGCCTCGAGGTGGTCGCGGCCAACCACGAGTTCTCCAGCGGGCAATTCGAGATCAATCTGTGGCACTCGGAGGCGATGGATGCCGGCGACCGGGCTTTCCGGTTCAAGGCCGCGATCAAGGAGCTGTGTCGGCGGGAGGACAAGCTCGCCACCTTCATGGCCAAGCCCTACAACGACGAGGGTGGATCCGGATTTCACATCCACTTCTCGACCTGGAGCGACGAGGGTGAGGCCCTGTTCGATGGACCCGACCAGCCTTACGGACTGTCCAGGACGTGCCTGTCGGCGATCGCCGGCATCCTGGAGCACGCTCCGGCGCTGGCAGCCATCAGCAACCCCACGATCAATTCCTACAAGCGGTTCGGGCCGGACACCCTGGCGCCCTGGCTGATCGACTGGGGCCTGGACAACCGCAGCGCGATGGTGCGCATCCCACCGGAACGGGGCAAGGCCTCCCGCATGGAGCTGCGGCTGGGCGACGCCAGCGCGAATCCCTACCTCGCGATCGCCGCCCTACTCGCCGGCGCCTACCTGGGCATCCGCGACGAGCTGACCCCGCCCGATCCGCTCGAAGGGTACGGCTACAACCCGGACAAGGCCGCCAAGCTACCCAGCAGCCTGGAAGAGGCGCTGGACGCGCTGGAGGCCGACACCGAGCTGGGCAAGCTGCTGGGCGAGCGGTTCGTGCGGACCTTCGTGACCTACAAGCGCGACGAACTCGACCGGTTCCGGCAGTTCGTGACCGACTGGGAGTTCCACGAATACGCATACCACCTCTGAGACAGATTGCCGGACCAGTTATTCCGAACGCCAGACCCCGCCGCACGCCCTGGAGCAACAAGCCGTGAGCACCGCCGCGCCCACGCCGACCCCACTCGGCGACATCGACCTGACCGACCTTTCCGTCTTCGTCCGCAACGAGGCCTGGGGAGCCTTCGACACCCTGCGCCGGGAGGACCCGGTCCACTGGAACCCCGAACCCGCACCCAACCATGGCTTCTGGGCCGTCACCCGGCATGCGGACATCGAGATGATCGACAAGGATCCGCAGACCTTCACCTCGATGAAGTTCGTCAACCTGGAGGAGGTCGACGACGACTACATCCGGATCCGCCGGTCCATGCTGGAGACCGACGGCGTGCGGCACCAGGCGTTGCGCAAGCTGTTGATGCGGGACTTCGGCGGCCGGATGCTGAACAAGTACGAATCCTTCCTCCGCGACCTCACCGCGGCCACCGTCACCAACGCACTGTCCGGTGGCCCGGAGTTCGATTTCGTGGAGAAGATCAGCGCGGACTTCCCGATCCAGGTCCTGGCCCGGCTGCTGGCGGTCCCCGAGTCGCAGACCGGCCAATTGATCGACTGGGGCAACCGGCTCATCGGCAACACCGACCCGGACTACGGGGACGTCATGCTCGACGATCCGGAGAGCCTCAAGTACAAGCACCTGCCGTTCCGGTCGCCGGCCTCCCTCGAGGTCTTCGAGTACGGCCGCAGACTGGCCGCCGAGCGCAAGGGGGGCGACGGCGAGGATCTGGTCAGCAAGCTGATCAACCGCATCCCGGAGGACGGGCAGCCGCTGTCGGACAACGATTTCGACAACTACTTCCTGCTGCTGGTGGTGGCCGGCAACGAAACCACGCGGCACGCCATCAGTCAGGCGATGCTGGCGTTGATCAACAATCCGGACCAGATGCACTGGCTGCAGGACAACATGGACAAGCTGCCGGCGGCGGTCGAGGAACTCATCCGCTGGGCATCGCCGGTGTACCACTTCCGGCGCACCGCGACCCGCGACACCGAACTGGGCGGCAAGCAGATCAAGGAAGGCGACAAGGTGGTGATGTGGTTCGCCTCCGGCAACCGGGACGAGGACACGTTCACCAACCCTTACGAGCTGGATCTGACCCGTACCCCCAACGACCACATCACGTTCGGCAAGGGTGGACCGCACTTCTGCCTTGGCAGCGCGCTGGCCCGCATGGAGATCCGGCTGATGTTCGAAGCGCTGCTGCCCCGGCTCAAGAGCATCGAGGTCGCCGGCGACGTGACGCGGGTGCGCAGCAACTTCGTCAACGGCATCAAGCAGTTCCCGGTCAAGGTGACCAGGAGTTGACCCGGACCGGCGGCCGGCGGGCGCCCGGCCGGGCAGCACCGGCCCGGGCAGGGCACGGCAGACGAGGACGGCGATGCAACGGACGCAGAACGACTTCGAGAATGCCGTCGAGGAGCGCCTGGGTGCCACCGCCCTGACGATGGATCTGGATGCCTTCCAGGCCATCTGGCTGTTGCACGAGGCAGCGATCGTCGCGCGGCGCCGGGTGGAGGACGTCGCACTCAAGCCGGTCGGTCTGAACTGGACGCAGTTCGAGGTGCTGTGGCACCTCTGGCTGTTCCGCGAGGAGGAGATGCGACACGTCGCCGACGCCACAGCGATGTCCAAGGGTTCGCTGACCGACATCGTCTCCGCCCTGGCCGCGCGCGGTCTGGTCGTCCGTCGAGCCGGACACCACGACCGCCGTACCGCCTTGATCAGCATCACCGACGTCGGGGAGCAGATCATGGCCGAGGTTCTGCCGATGGTGAATGCGACCGAGAGCCTGATCGTCGGCGGTCTGCCACCGCCCGGACGCGCCGACCTGATCACCGCACTGCGCACGGTTCTTTCCGGCGCCCGGTCAAAGGGCCTGTCGGACAACGTGATCGACAAGATGGACACCGATGGCCGGGTCAGGGGTTGACCCTCGATGCACGGGATCCGTACGATCGTTTGGGCCCGAACGATTTCGGTTGACTGACCCTCCCGAACAGGAGATTGTCTTATGAGCGCCGAGACGCTGACCGTTGTCCGCGAGCACGAAGAGGATCTGCGGGTGCAGCGGGCGGACGCGGTGGCCGAAGACGTCATCGCGCTGACCCTGGTCGATCCGTCGGGACAGCAGCTGCCGGCCTGGACACCCGGCGCGCACATCGATCTGATGCTCGGCGACGACCTGGTCCGGCAGTACTCGCTGTGCGGGAACCCCGCCGACACCGACCGGTGGCGCGTCGCCGTCCTGCGGAGCACGGACAGCCGGGGCGGGTCCTCCGCGGTGCACGAACGGCTGTGCGAAGGCGCAACGGTGCGGGTCCGCGGACCGCGCAACCACTTCCCATTCGTGTCCGCCCCCCAATACCAGTTCATCGCGGGTGGCATCGGCATCACCCCGATGCTGCCGATGATCCTGGAGGCGCAGGCCACCGGCGCCGAGTGGCATCTGTTGTACGGGGGGCGTCGCCGATCCACCATGGCGTTCGCGGACGAGCTGGCCACCTATTCCGACCGGGTCACCCTCGCGCCCTCGGAGGAGACCGGCCGGATGGACCTGTCCGTCGTACTGGGCACTCCCCGCCCGGACACCCTGGTGTACTGCTGCGGGCCGAACGGTCTGATGGAGTCCGTCGAGCAGATGTGCCAGAGCTGGCCGGCGGGAGCCCTGCATCTGGAACGCTTCTCGGCCAAGGCCACGCCCGCCGGCGTCGTCGACGATTCGTTCGAGATCCAACTCGCGCGGGCCGGGCTGACCCTGCAGGTCCCCTCGGACAGGTCGATCTTCGACGTGGTCAACGAGGCCGGCGTCAGCGTGCTCGGATCCTGCATGGAGGGCGTGTGCGGAACCTGCGAGACCGGCGTGCTGGAAGGCGAAGTCGATCATCGGGACTCGATTCTCAATGCCGAGGAACGCGAGTCGAACGAGTTCATGATGATCTGCGTCTCCCGGTGCCTCGGCAAACGGCTGACCCTGGACCTGTGATGCCGTCGACCGTTCGCCCGCCCGCTGGCCGCCGAGGAGAAACCCCATGAGCGCCCGTCCATCCCGCCCGACGGCGCTGGCCGCCGCGCGGAACTACCCGCTCAACTGCTGGTACGTCGCCGCCCGCACCGGCGAGGTCACCGAGGACACCCTGACCGCGGTCAGGGTCACCGACACCGCGATCGTCCTTGCCCGCCGCGCCGACGGCACGGTCGCCGCGCTGGAGGACCGGTCACCGCACCGCCCCTACCCGCTGCACCGCGGCCGGCTCGTCGCCGGGCGGATCGTGTCCGGCTTCGACGGGTGGGAGTTCGACCTGACCGGCTCCTGCGTTCAGGTGCCCTCACAGTCCCACGTGCCGCTGGACGCCCGCGTGCGGTCATTCCCCACGGCGGACGACGGCACCTTCGTGTTCGTGTGGCCGGGCAACCCCGCAGTCGCCGCACTGCGCCCTCCGCCCCGGTCCCAGTGGGACAACCCGCAGTGGACCGCGGCCGGTGGCCGCGTCGACGTGGACGCGAACTACCTGTTGCTGCACGAGATCTTCGCCGACGTCACGCACATCCCGTTCGTCCATCCCGAGGTCGCGCCGCCGGCGCTGGGCGACATCCCGCCGCCACCGCTGGAGGTGGAGGTCACCGAGACGGCCGTGTCGCTCTCCCGTGCCTACCCGCCCGCGCCGCTGTCGGACTGGCACGCCGGCGCGGTCGGGTTACCCGCCGATGGCGCCTACGAGCAGCGCGAGCACGGTTCGTTCATCAGCCCCGGCATGTGGGTCGATCGGTGGGAGGCCATCCAAGTCGGGGTCGCGCACGTCCTCGGCTTCACCCATGCCGTCACCCCGATCACCGCGGACCGGACCCGCCTGCACTGGTGGATCAGCCGGCAGGCGAACCTCGACGACGGCTCGGTCACCGAGGGTCTGCAGGCCATGTTCGACGAGTACTACCGCCGGGTGGCCGACGTCGCGGAGACGATGCAGTCGGTGATCGACGCCGACGGCCCCCGTCGGGACGTCAACGTCAGCGCGGACGCCGCCGCTCTGCAGGTGCGCCGGATCGTCAACGCGCTGGTCCGGGAGGAAACCGGACGCGCGGCCCCCGGCCGCCGCAACATCAGACGCACCGCCAACCTGTGAACCCGCAGCACTCCACCACTGACATCAAAGACTTCATCCACCACTCACACCCGAGGGACACGCCATGGCAGAACTGCAGGGCTTCTTCCATCCCAAGACCGCGACCGGACGGTCGTCGCTGCTTCCCAGCCCGCCGTGGTTCTACTCCGGCGACCTGCTGACCGTCGAGTACCGGGTCGACCCGGCCCGGATCGCCGAGATCCTTCCCGACCCACTGCAATTGGTCGACGACGACCCCGGCGCGGTCGCGTTCATCTGGGCCGACTGGCAGTCCTGCGCGGCGGACGGCGAACAGCTGATGGACCCGATCCTGGGCCAGTACAAGGAGGCCTTCGTGGTCATCCGCTGCCAGCTCGACGGTCAGATCTACAGCCGCTGCGCCTACATCTGGGTGGACTCGGACTTCGCGATCGCCCGCGGCATCCACCAGGGCTACCCCAAGAAGCTCGGCTCGATCCACCAGACCCGCCCCCACCCGTACGGACCGGCGCCCAAGCTGCGAGCCGGCGCCCGGTTCGGCGCGTCGCTGGCCGCGGCGGACCGCCGACTCGCCGAGGCGCGGATCACGCTCACCGAGCCCAGCCCGATCAACGGGTTCGTCAACGACCACAAGATGGCGCACAACCGGTACGTCAACTCCATCGAGGTGCCGGGGCAGATGGTGCTCGACGAGATCATCGCGACCGGGTCCGCCGGCGGCGAGGGCGGGCAGGCCTGGAAGGCGAACATCGACCAGTTCAATCTGTACGACTCGCCCACCGAGGAGCTGACCCGCCTGGAGCCGCAGGAGTTCATCGGCGCCTACTACAAGCAGGTCGGGGTCAAGTGGGACGGCGGAACGGTGATCTACCGCAACCCCGCGGTGCATGGTGTGGGGGTGTCCGCATGACCACGACCGCCACGGCGAGGCACGTCATCGAGGTCGAGGGAGTCGCCGTCGACACCCGGCACTGGATCGACGGGCAGCGGGTCGCCACCGACGCCACCTTCACCGACATCTCCCCGATCGACGAGAGCGTGCTCGGCGAGATCTCCCGCGGCGGGGCGGCGGAGGTCGACCAGGCGGTGCAGGCCGCGCAGCGAGCGTTTCCCGCATGGCGCGACCTGGGACCCGAGGGCCGCGCCGACATGCTGGACCGGGTCGCCGCCGGGATCGACGCCCGTGCCGAGGATCTGGCCCGGGTCGAGACCAGGGACAACGGGTCGCTGCTGCGTTCCCATCGCCGCAGCGTGATGCCCAGGGTCGGCAACAACTTCCGGTTCTTCGCCGAGCTGCTGCGCGAGCTTGCCCACGACGACCGGGAGATCCGCGGTCACCGGGAACGGATCACGTTCGACCCGGCCGGTGTCACCGCGGTGATCACCCCGTGGAACGCGCCGCTGATGCTGGCGACCTGGCGCATCGGACCCGCGCTGGCCGCCGGGAACACGGTGGTGTTCAAGCCACCGGAGTGGGCCCCGCTCACGGCGTCCCTGCTGGCCGACATCACCGCCGATGCGGGCCTGCCGTCCGGCGTGCTCAACGTCGTGCAGGGTCTGGGGGCGGAGGCAGGGGCGCCGCTGACCGCGCACCCGGGCATCCGACGGCTCTCGTTCACCGGTTCGGTGCCCACTGCGGGGAAGATCGCGGCCGCGGCCGCGGCGAACATCGTTCCGCTCTCGTTCGAGCTGGGCGGCAAGTCGCCGCTGGTGGTGTTCGACGACGCCGACTTCGAACTGGCCGTTGCCCTGGCCGTGGAGCAGTTCGACAACGCCGGCCAGGTGTGCCTGGGTGCCTTCCGGATCCTGATTCAGGACACCATCCGGGACGACTTCGTGGCCGCCGTACTCGACCGGGCGAAAAAGATCAAGCAGGGTGACCCGCGCGACGAAGACACCGACGTGTCCGCGCTGGTGTCGCGGCAACACTTCGACCGGGTCAGCGGATTCGTGGAACGGGCGTTGCGTGACGGTGCCACCGCGATCCTCGGCGGCGGCCCCAACACCGAGCTGGGCGGCCTGTTCTTCCGGCCGACGATCCTGACCGACGTCGCCGCGGACAGCGAGATCGTCACCGAGGAGGTCTTCGGGCCGGTGCTGACCGTGCAGACGTTCGACACCGAGGAGCAGGCGGTCCGGATGGCCAACAACACCCGTTTCGGGTTGGCCGCCACCCTGCTCACCGGTGACCCCGAACGGGCCGAACGGGTGTCCGCACGCCTGAACGCCGGCACGGTCTGGGTGAACTGCTTCTTCGTCCGCGACCTCGGCGCGCCGTTCGGCGGCAACGGGCACTCCGGCATCGGCCGCGAGGGCGGCGTCTATTCGTTCGATTTCTACTCCGACATCAAAAACACGGTCTTCTCCCCGAACGGGTGGAGGAACGCACAGGACACGAAGGGAGACAACAACAATGGGTGAGGTCGTTGGAGCGGCCCTGCTGGCGCACGTCCCGATCATCGTGCTGCCCGAACAGACCCGACGCGATTTGAACGACGGTGAGGACACCACGCTGGTCTCGGGTCTGCGCGAACTGCGCAAGGACAAGTTCGACACGCTTGACTACGACACGGTTGTGGTGCTCGACTCGCACTGGGCCACCACCGTGGAGTTCGTGGTCACCGCGCAGCAGCGCCGGCAGGGACTGTTCACATCGGAGGAACTTCCCCGGGGAATGTCGCAGCGCCCCTACGACTTCCAGGGTGATCCGGACCTGGCGCGATTGATCGCGTCCAAGGCCGACCAGCACGGCACCTGGATCACCGCGATCGAGGACGACCACCTGCCGATCTTCTACGCCACCACCAACCTGTGGGAGTTCCTCGGGCAGGGCCTGCCCGAGAAGAAGTGGATCACCATCGGGGTGTGCCAGACCGCCGACACCGAGGACAACCTGCGGCTCGGCCGGGCGCTGGGCGACGCGATCGCCGAGTCCGACCGGAAGGTCGTCCTGATCGCCTCCGGCGCGCTGAGCCACACCTTCTGGCCGCTGCGGCAGATCCGGGACCACGAGCCCGCGGACCCCAAGCACATCTTCACCCCGGCGGCCTACCAGGCGGACCTGCAGCGGCTGGACTGGTTCTACAACGGCGATCACGCCCGGGTGCTGGAGACGATGCCGGAGTTCTACCGATACAAGCCGGAAGCCCGCTTCGGCCACTACCTGATGATGATCGGCGCGCTCGGCGAGGGTGACTGCACCGCCCCGGGTGTCCGGTACGGCGAGTACGAGAACTCGGTCGGCACCGGCCAGGTCCATGTGTGGTTCGAGCGACCCGAGAACGGGTTCCCCCGGCCCCGCCGCACGCACCTGCAGCCGCTGACCGCCGAGCAGCCGGCCATGCACGACGCGGGGGTGGCCGGATCATGACCGAGTACCGCCGGATCCTGCTGGACGGCGCCGCGATCGAGGTCGTCCGGAGGGGTGGTGACCTCGTCGCCGGCGACGGGCGGGTCGTGCCGATCGCGGATGCGATCCACCTGCCGCCGGTCGTGCCGTCCAAGATCGTGGCCGTGCACCTGAACTACCAGAGTCGGGTCGATGAGTTCGGCACCAGCCTGCCGAAGGCACCGACCTACTTCCACAAGCCCACGTCGTCGCTCAACAGCCATCTGGGTGCCGTCGTGCGGCCGGAACGGTGCAAGTGGCTCAACTTCGAGGGCGAGATCGCCATCGTCATCGGCAAGACCTGCCGCAACGTCTCACCCGACGAGGCCGGCGACTACATCCGCGGCTACACCATCGCCAACGACTACGGCCTGCACGACTTCCGGGACACCGACTCCGGATCCATGCTGCGGGTCAAGGGCTCCGACACCCTGTGCCCATTGGGGCCGGGGCTGGTCGACGACTGGGACTTCCGGGGCAAGCGAATCCGCCTGCTGGTCAACGGCGAGGTCAAGCAGGACGGCAACACCGACGAGATGGAATGGGACATGCACTATCTCGTCGCCGACATCGCCCGCACCATCACCCTGTACCCGAACGACGTGCTGCTCTCGGGCACACCGGCCAACAGCCGCACCGTCTACCCCGGCGACGTCGTCGACGTCGAGGTCGAGGGACTTGGCACCCTGCGCAACCACATCGTCTCCGGACCCACGCCGATCCGCGACGACGTCGGCGCCCAACCCACCGAATCCGAGGAGGTCCTGTCCACGGCAATGGGCGGGGACTGGCCGGAGCGGGGTAAGCGCGCGCCGAAACCGCCACAGCCGTAGTCGGGGTCGTCCGCCACCTGTCGAGAACCGAGGGTGGCGGGCGATCGGGTCATCTCGCCCTCTCACTCGATGCCTGCAACGACGCGCGACTCAACTCCTACAGGAAGGTGTGTCGAGATGGTCACCTCATCGACGCAGCGCCAGCCAACCCCGTCCGCCGACCGCGGCACCTACACCTACGTCTCGGTGTTCAGTGCCGTGCTGTACACGGTGCTGCTCATCGCCCCCGTCATCGGAGTGAAACTCGCCACCCAGTTCGGCTTCTCGGCAAGCCAGATCGGGCTGCTGTTCTCCTTGGAACTCGGCGGGTTCAGCCTGGCCACACTGCCCGCGTACGTATGGCTGCACCGCTTCAACCTGCGCACCGTGACCTACCTGTGCATGACGGTGGTGATTGCGGGCAACATCGCATCCGGGCTCGTGTCCAGCTATGGCGGCCTACTGACCGTGCGGTTCATCACCACGCTGGCCGCCGGATCGATCACCGTGATCCTGTTGTCGCTCAGCGGCCGCACCAGCAACCCGTCCCGGGCGTTCGGCCTGTTCGTGGTCTGCCAGCTGGCCATGGGTGCGCTCATTCTGGCCGTCTTCCCGTTGATCTTCGCCGACTCCGGCGTCGCCGCCATCTACTGGACGCTCGCCGCGCTGGGCGTCCTGACCCTGCCGTTCGTCCGGCTGATCGACGGCGACGCGCTGCACCAGCCGCTGCCCGCCGCCCACGCCGCGCACGCCGCCGCCGGCAAGTCCTCGACGCTGCGGTTCGCGCTCGGCCTCGCCGCAGTCCTGCTCTTTTACGTCGCGCTGAGCAGCGTGTGGACGTTCATCGGCCAGATCTCGGCCGACGCGGGCAACAGCCCGAACTCGACCAGCATCACCCTGTCGATCGCCACCGTGGCCGGGATCGCCTCCGCCCTGCTGGCCACCGTGCTCGGCGACAGCCCGCACCGACGACTGTTCCTGCTGATCGGGTACCTCGCGATGGCACTGAGCGTCGCGCTGCTCTTCGGCGCGCCCGCGCTGATCCGGTTCGCCATCGCCGCCGTCATCTTCAAGTTCGCCTGGACGTTCATCCTGCCCTACCTGCTGTCCGCGCTCGCCGACCTGCACTCGGGCCCGCACATCATGAACACGACCAACTTGATGATCGGCGGCGGCTTCGCGATCGGCCCGCTGCTCGGCGGGTTGCTCATCGACAGCACGGGCAGCTTCACCGGCATGCTGATCGTCTCGTTCGTCGGCGTGCTGGCGTCCGGCCTGTGTATCCAGCTCGGATACGTGGAGCGGGCCACGCACGACCCGCTGCTCGTCGAGGCCTTCGAGGAGACCGCGGAGCCGTAACCCCGTCGGCCCGAATCCGAGCCCCCGATCCCGGCCCTCATCGATCGAAAGGTTGAGCCACATGAGCCGTTCCACGCTTCATCGCAACGCCCGAATCTGGACGCTGGACCCCGGCCGGCCCTGGGCCGACTCGTTTCTGGTCCGGGACGGCATCATCGCCGCGGTCGGCGACGGACAGCTCGCCGACGACACCGGCGATGTCGAGGTCATCGACCATGGGGGCGCGTTCGTCATGCCCGGCATGGCGGACGTGCACAATCACCACTTCCTCGCCGGCCGGGCGGACCTGTTCGAGCTGGCCATCGACGCGACCGCCGACTTCGACTCCGTCCTGACGGCGGTGGAACGGTGGGCGGTGAAGCTGCCGCCGGACGCCTGGGTGGTCGGTGGTGGCTGGGCCAGCACGCTCAACGAGCGGATCGCGGAACCGGAATCGCTGATCGCGTTGGACAAGGTCACCGGTGGACGCCCAGCCCTGCTGCGCGACGACACGGTGCACAACCGGTGGGTGAACTCCAGGGCGCTGGAGCTGGCCGGAATCACCCGTGATTCCGTCGACCCGGACGACGGCACGGTCGTGCGCGACGCCACCGGGGCCCCGGTCGGCCTGTTGATCGAATCGGCGCTGATCCCGGTGGAGCGGGCCAGGCTCGCGGCGGCGCCGTCGACCGTCGAGCAGGACGCGGCGGCCTGCGCGCGGGGCATCGAGATCCTGCACAGCTTCGGGATCACCGGCTTCCAGGACGCGGCCGCGTCGCTGCCCATGCTCCGGGCACTTCGGCACCTGGACGACAAGGGCGAGCTGCCGGCCTGGGTGGTGACGTCCATGCAGGTCAACGACAAGATCTTCGGTATCGATCCGGTCGGCCGGCCACTGCTGGACGCGGCCCAGGCACACCGGTCCGCGCATCACCGCCCCGATTTCATCAAGATCTTCCTCGACGGAGTGCCCCCGTCCCGGACGGCGAGCTTCCTCGAGCCGTACCTGCCGGACGCCGAACACGGCGACGACTGGTGCGGCGCCACGACCATGACGCTTCCGGAGCTGACCGACTGGCTGATCAGCGTCGCCCGGGAGGGCCTGTCGGCCAAGGTGCATTGCACCGGCGACGGATCGGTCCGGATGATGCTCGACGCTGTAGAGGCGGTTCGCGACGCCGGCCATAAGGCCACGAAATTCCATGTCGCGCACGGCGAGTTCATCGCGCCGGACGACCTGCCTCGATTCGCCTCGCTGGGCGTCGTGGCCGATCTCTCGCCTGCGCTGTGGTTCCCGGGCGTGATCAACGAGGCGAACACGAGCTGCCTGTCCCGGGACAGGGCCGAGCGCAGCTGCCCGAACCGGGACCTGCTCGACGCCGGGGTGCTGCTGGCCGGCGGCTCCGACTGGCCCGTCATGCCCTCGCCCGATCCGTGGCCCGGCATCCAGGGACTGGTCACCCGCGCCGACCCGACCGGCACCTTCCCCGGGCAGCTGTGGGCCGAACAGGCGATCACCGTCGAGGAGGCCCTGTACGCCTACAGCCTGGGCGGAGCACGGGCGATGGGCACGGACGACGTCACCGGCTCCATCGAGGTCGGCAAGTCCGCCGACTTCATCGTGCTTGACCGGGACCCGCTCACCACACCGGTCCACAGTCTGATCGACACACGCGTAGTGACAACGTATTTCGCTGGCCTGTCGGTGTACCGCCGCTGAGCGGCAGTCAGCGCGTCATCGCCTCGGCGCGGCGCATCACATCGGCCAGGAATGCGGGCAGATCGGCCGGGTCGTCGATGAACTGGGACGGCTTGAGGCAGAAGGTGGTGTAGCCCTGCGCCAGTTGCTCGGGCAGGTCGGACATCGCCTGGCCGAGGTCGGCGCACGAACGGTCGTCGGGAAACACCGCCCGGGTGCCGCCGACCAACTCGAGCTCATCGTCGCTGCGGCCGACCTCCGCAAGAGCGTCCCGGAGCAGCGTCAGGTCGGCCTGGCTGGGCACACCGAAGGGATGGAAGCCATGTCCGTACCGGACGAGCCGGTTGAGCAGGCCGGCGTGCATGTGCTGCCCGCCGAACCACATCCGCGGGCCTTCCGGCCGGTACGCCTTCGGTTCGAAGTACACGTCGGAGTAGCTGAAGAACTCACCGGCGAAGCTGTCCGGGGTATTGCGCCACAGCTGGGACATGACCTGCAACTGCTCGTCCATGATCCGGCCACGCCTGCCGAACGGCACACCCAGCGCGGCGTACTCGTCGCGGCTCCAGCTGACCGTGGGCTGGACCACCAGCCGGCCTGCGCTGATCAGGTCGAGCGTGCCGATTTCCCGGGCCAGCAGCAACGGGTGCCGGAGTGGCGCCAGAATGGCAGCGGCGACCAGCCGGATCCGGGTCGTCACCGCGGCGATGGCGGACAGCAGCACCACCGAACTGGGCCAAGGCGTCGCCGGATCCTGGTTCCCCGGCTTGGCGTAGTCCCGCGGATTGCCCATGATGCCCTGGTCGCCGGCGTCGGGACCGAGCACGATGTGCTCGCTCAGCATGACCGCGTCGAACCCGGCGTCCTCGGCCTGCCGGGCCCAGCTGATCAGCGATCCGACATCGTTGGTCATCGTCCAGTTCTCGCTCAGGATCAGCAACATCCGCGGGGTGCGCATCGGGTTACCTCCGATCCGCAGCGGTGTGCTGGAGAGCGACCTGATCCGCTGCGCCCACCTGGTGCACGGCCCCGATCGGCCGCGTCGCGACGCGATCGAGGAAGACCTCGACCAGGCGGTCGGCCCGGGCCCGCGCCGCCGGTTCCTCGGCGACGGTCCGTGCGCGCATCGCGTCGACGTCGTGACCATGAGCTCGCAACTCGCGGTCACCACCCATCTCCATCCACTCCTCGAACATGGCGGCGGTGAACTCCGGATGGAACTGCAGAGCCAGCGAGCGACCGAGGACGAACGCCTGGGAGGCTGCGGCATTACGGGCGATCTCCCGGGCTCCGGGCGGAACCGTCCAACGGTCGTAGTGCAGCTGGAACCACGGCCCGACCGGCACCAGATCCTGGTCGTCGGTGGTGATCTCGCACCATCCCAGCTCGGGGACGGGAGCCGCGGCCACCGTTGCCCCATGTGCCCGCGCAAGCAACTGCCCACCGAAGCACACGCCAAGCACCGGCACGCCCGACCGGGTCGCCCGGCGCAACATCTGCATCTCCGGGCGCACCCAGGAACCGACCCCGGAGTCGTCGTACACCGACCAGCGGGCACCCATGGGCACGATCGCGTCGTAACGGCCGGGTTCCGGGAATTCACAGGTCACGCCCGGTTCGTGCGCCCGTTCGGTGGGGACGATCGGCAGCAGCTCCAGTTCGAATCCCTGACGGGCGAAGGCATCACCCAACAGCGACGGCGGCGACACAGGATCGTGCTGGATGAACAGGACCGTCTGCGCCACATCGTCTCCCAAATCGTTCGGGCCCTAACAATAGCGTATTCCAACCGGCTCGCGAAGGAGCGGACATGACGGTCAGCGGATCGAACGACGCAAGGAAGGTCGTGCTCGTCACCGGAGGTGGCACGGGAATCGGGGCCGCGGTGGCGGAACGGTTCGCGTCGGACGGAGCGGATGTCGTCGTCGCCGGGCGTCGGCCGGGGCCGCTCGAGTCGGTTGCGGCTGCGATCGGTGCGACACCGCTCGTCACGGACGCCGCGGACACGGCGTCGGCACGCGCCGCCGTCGCCACGATCGTCGAGCGGTTCGGCCGGCTGGACGTGCTGGTCGCCAACGCGGGCGGCCACGGCTTCGCCACTGTGGGCGACACCGATGACGCGGCCTGGGAGGCCGCCATCCACGCGAACCTGACGACGGCATTCGTGATGGCCCGGGAGAGCCTGCCGGCCCTCATCGAGTCAGGGGGGCAGATCGTGGTGATCGCGTCACTGGCCGCCCTCTTCGCGGGACCGTCGGTCGCCGGGTACACCGTGGGCAAGCATGCCCTCATCGGGCTCACCCGGACCCTGGCGCGGGACTACGGCCGCCGCGGTGTCCGCGTCAACGCGGTCTGCCCCGGATGGGTGCGCACGCCGATGGCCGACGAGGAGATGGACGTGTTCGCCCGCGAGGCCGGGCTCGACGGGCGGGCGGCGGCGTACGCCGCCGTCACCGCCGACGTGCCGCTCGGCCGGCCCGCGGCGCCCGCGGAAATCGCCTCGATCGTGCGGTTCCTGGGTTCGGACGAGTCCTCCTACATGACCGGCGCGGTGCTCGTCGCCGACGGCGGCGCGCACATCGTCGACATGCCGACGCTGGCCTTCGGCCACGCCGGCATGTGATCACCGCTGCCCACTCGCGCGAACCCTGCGAGCCCGGCGGAGCCGCCGCGTCAAGGGCCAGGTGAAACGGACAGAACCGGCACGAGAATCAGCCCTTCGTCGGCGCCGCAGCTGCTAGGTTCGGCCCGATGCGATACGTGGCGATCGGGGACAGCTTCACCGAGGGTGTCGGCGATGAGCGGGCCGACGGCAGCCTGCGAGGCTGGGCCGACCGAGTCGCCGAAGGGCTGGCCGCCGCCCGCGGCGAGCCGGTCGAGTACGCCAACCTGGCGATTCGCGGCCGGAAGCTGGGGCCGATCGTGCACGAACAGCTGGCGCCGGCGCTGACGCTCGGGCCGACGCTGATGACGTTCAACGGCGGCGGGAACGACATCATGCGCCGGCACGTCGACATGGCCGCGTTGATGCGGCTGACCCGGCAGGTCGTCGACCGCTGCCGGGAGGCGGGAGTGCGGTTGGTCGTGCTTGCCGGGCCGAACCCCACGTCGCGCATCCCCCTCGGTCGCGTGGTGCACCGGCGGGGCGAGGCGCTCACCGCCGAGATCGTCCGTGTCACCGACGAGTTCGGGTTGACCTTCGTCGACATGTGGCACGACCGGGAGATCCAGCGCCCGGGCTACTGGGGTGCGGACCGAATTCACCTGAACTCCGCTGGGCACCGGCGCGTCGCCGCCCGGGTACTCACCGCACTCGGTCACCCGGTGCCTGCGACACCCACCGGCATCGAGGAACCCCGGCGGAGCCTGTCGGACAACCTCGTGTTCTACCGGCAGCACGTCGGCCCGTGGCTCAAGCGCCGCGCCCAGGGACGATCGTCCGGCGACCACCGATCGGCGAAATACGCAGGCTGCGTGTCGATTTCTCCGGAGTAGCGACCC
Organism: uncultured Actinomycetes bacterium; assembly: GCA_964476495.1. GTDB lineage: Bacteria > Actinomycetota > Actinomycetes > Mycobacteriales > Nakamurellaceae > Nakamurella. The sequence goes on from CAYZBB010000008.1 coordinate 83,723, forward strand.
GCGGCCCGGCTGAACAGGATGCGCCCGGTACCGATGCCGAACGCGCAACCGACCATCGGCCTGCGGTTGAGTATCCCGTCGATACCGGCCCGGAGACCGGGTCGGTCGATCGTGATCATGGCGCGCCTCACGTTCCCGTCCGATCAGGCGATCGTCGCACCGGCCGGCGGTACCGCCACCGGGATATATCCCGACCCGGCTTCAACAAACTGTTGACACACCGAGCGACGCAGGGGTAACTTTCACGTCAAGAGATTTCCCTTCCACAACGCGGAAGGACGGCAGCGCTGCCGACATGATGGGAGTCTTCTCGACGATGAGCCTTTCCACCCACGTGCTGGACGCCGGCCTGGGTCGCCCCGCCGAGGGTGTGCCGATTCAACTCAAACGCATCGACCGCACATCCACAACCCCACTCTTCACCGCATCGACCGATTCCGACGGCCGCCACCGCCACCGAGAAGACGGAAAGGATGTCCCACTCGCGGCCGGGATCTACGAGTTGACCTTCGACACAGGAGCGTACTTCGCCGCGTCCGGGCAGGAGGGCTTCTATCCGAAGGTCACGGTGACGTTCGAGATCACCGACGCCACCGCGCACCACCACGTACCACTGCTGCTGTCCCCGTTCGCATTCTCGACCTACCGAGGGAGCTAGGTTCACATGAGCGTCACGCTCGGCCACAACCAGTACGGCAAGGCGGAGACCCGGGTCGTCCGCGTCTACCGCGACTCAGATCCGCACGAGATCGTCGACTACAACGTCAGTGTCGCCCTGTCCGGTGACTTCGAGGACATCCACCTCACCGGCGACAACAGCAACTGCCTGACCACCGACGCCACCAAGAACACGGTCAACGCGTTCGCCAAGGAGTACGGCGAGGCCGCCCGACAGCCGGAGTCCTTCGGCATCGCACTGGCCAAGCATTTCGTCGACGACACCGCACCGGTGCACCGGGCCCGCATCAAGCTCGAGATGTACCCGTGGAATCGCCTTTCACACAACGGGACCCCGCACCCGCACGCCTTTGCCCGGGACGGCGGCCACGTGCGCACCGCAACGGTCACCTACGACGGCACCAACCTGTGGGTGGTCTCCGGTGTGAAGGACTACGTGGTGCTCAAGACCACCAATTCGGAGTTCTGGGGCTTCCTGCAGGACAGGTACACCACCCTCAAGCCGACCAACGACCGCGTGATGGCCACCTCGGTGACCGGTCAGTGGTGGCACACGAACAACGACGCCGACTGGAGCAAGTCCTTCGACTCGGCCGTCGCCACCATGAGCAGCGTGTTCGCCGGCCACCACAGCCTGGCCCTGCAGCAGACCATGTTCGCGATGGGCGAGGCGATGATCGCCGAGCAGCC